>CAMWGU010000048.1 GCA_947173895.1 uncultured Bacteroides sp.
CGAGACTCAAACTTGAATCCCGTATTTCCATTTACACAAAATATTTTATAGTGCCTGCAAGAATGAATAGGATAAGCGATGATGTTTCTTTGGCTTGTCAGTAAATCATAGTAAAGCCTTCAAGTTGGGCAGTGTCGTTTCTCCGACATGCCCAATCTTCATTCCTGCTATAGCTCTTTTGTTTAGAAGGTCATTGCGACCGTATGTATTGTTTGCGCATACGGTCGCATTGCGCTTCACGTATGTGTTTTTTTATCACACTCTTTGCTATAAATTTATTATAGTTCTTCAATTTCTTTTTCTGAAAGATGGGTGCTTTGCATGATGACGGTGGTAGGAACTCCTGCTTTTTTTAGGTTTCGGGCTACTTCCAGTATGCCTTCTGTTCTGCCTTTTTCCATACCTTTCGCCATACCTCTGCGTTCAGCACTGCTGTATAGTGTCTTTTCCACACTGATGATATCCCAGAATTTCTCATATCCGGCAAGCTGTGCATCAGTGAAAGCTGATTCTTCCAAAGCATTTACTGCCTTCTTTAGTTCGGGTTCGGAAAGTAATTCGGCGGGCACTTCACGGGTTTGCTCATTGATTTCTGTCAAGAAACGCAACCACAACGCTTGCATCTTCTTTTCTGTATAGTTGTGGGGATGAAACTTTGGTAATTCGATGAATATCAGATGTAATCCTTCTATTACCTTATCGGTATGTTCCGCGTGTACAAGGCGGTAATAATGATAGAAGTCATCCGGCAAATCTTGTTCAAATACATCATTCACGATGTTCAGCGAATAGACCGGCTGCAACAGTTCGTATTGCTCACCTATGCTCAACTGGCGTACGTAGGCTTTCGAGGCGTTGAACAAGACACGTTGCTTGAATTCTTGTGTCCAAATCATCTGCATTTCCACCAGAAACACGCGTCCCTGATTGTCGCAACAGCGTACATCGACGATACTGTTTTTCCGCAAAGGATTGTCTGGAACCAATTCTGTCGGTAAATAGTCTATTTCGGTCACTTCCTGACCTGAATCTAAAGGTAGGAGGGCATTCAGGAAGCTCTTTACCAAGTCGGGATGTTCGCCAAAGACACGCTTGAATGTCAGGTCGGCTTTCGGGTCTAAGTATCTCATAACAGTGTTCTTTTTGTTGTGTCGGGCAGGTTGTGATGGGTATGCCTGCCCTTGACTACTGCAAATGTAGCAATAATCATTGATTATTAAAAGGAAATATCTTTTATATGTGAAAATGAAAAAGATATTAATCATTTTGCTGATGATTGTAACTGGAGGTAATTGAATTTATATTATTTTCGTAGGCAACAATTCACTTGAAAAGCAGGTATGAAATATACTTTTTCGGTAACTTTGCGTTGCAATTAAGGATATGATGCTGATACTTTTTTTAATGATAAACAGAAAATTGATATGAATTTACTTTTAAAGAAGTGGCTCTTGCTGCTGTTGGCAGCGATTTTGCCGAAAGCCTCGTTCGGATACGGGATGGATGAACCGGCAAATGGTATTGCTTCCGAATGGAAAGCGGAAACCATAGTGGATGAGGCGGAAGTAAACCGTATTGGAATGGACGAATGGTTCAAGTCGGAAGAAATAAGCGATGCCATTTTCAAACGTATGTGGAAGAAATCGTGGAAAGCGAATTGTCCGCTCGATAGGAGAGATTTGCGTTATCTGAAAGTGCTTCATCGCAATGCCGATGGGTTGCCTCAGCGCGGCGAGATGGTGGTGAACGCCTCGATAGCAGACAAAGTAGTGGCTATTTTCCGCCGTCTTTACGAAGCGGGATATCGCATTGAGCGGATGGTGCTTATCGACAATTATAATGCCGATGACAAGGCTTCGATGTGTGCCAACAATTCTTCTTCGTTCAATTTCCGTTTCATGACCGGATCCACCACCAAGATATCAAAGCATGGTCTTGGTCTTGCTATAGATATTAATCCGTTTTACAATCCTTACGTCAAGCGGAATAAAGATGGAACGTGGCACATAGAGCCTGCCAGTGCCAAAGAGTATGCATTTGACCGCAACAGCCAGATTGGCATACCTTATGCAATAGACCACAATGATCTTGCCTATAAACTTTTCACAGAGGCAGGATTCAGATGGGGTGGCGACTGGCGGTCGCTCAAGGACTATCAACACTTTGAGATAGATTAGAGAAGAAAAATGTGTGATGGATTTGTGAATATTTTTAGAGCAGCCAAGTTTGTACGATGAACGAATCAAGTCTTGTAGCTGTAATAATTGCAATAGGCGAAGCACTTCTTTTCTGTTTGTTCCTTCAGTTACTCAGTTGCTTCGGCGGATATTTGCTGAATGCGTTTCTGCCGTTCGATATGCGCCTCTTTGGAAGCAGAGATTGAAAAAAGAAGATATACTAACTCGGCCAAGAGTTGGTATATCTTCTTACATTATAGATTCAAAATGTATATCTTTGGATATATTTACAGCCCTAGTTTCAGTTTCACAAACTGTTTGATGAACTCCACCGTGCCGTCCGTACCCAATACCGACGAGTCAATGCACAGATGGTAAGTCTCGGCTGCTCCCCAGGTCTTGTAGCTGTAATAATTGTAATAGGCAGAGCGCTTTTTGTCTGCTTTTTCCATCAATTCCTCGGCTGCTTCGGCAGAAATTTGGTGGATGCGTGTGAGTCGTTCGATTCGTGCTTCTTTGGAAGCGGAAACAAACAGGTTGACGCAGCGGGGATGGTCGCGCAGAATGTAGTCGGCACACCGGCCCACAAACAAGCATGACTGCTTTTCCGCCAGTTCGCGGATGACATCGCTCTGTATCTTGAACAGGGCATCATTGCTCAGGCAACTGCCATAGGGGATGGCTCCGTCGCTGATGAAGGGAAAACGTGCTCCGAACAGGCCGCCAATGATGCTTTGCGAAGCCTTTTCGTCTGCTTTCTCGAAGAACTCTCTGCAGAGACCGCTTTCTTCTGAAGCTAGTTTGATTAACTCTTTATCATAAAAAGCGATACCAAACTCTTTGGCCAGTTTCTCGCCTATTTCTTTTCCTCCGCTGCCTAGTTGGCGTCCTAGATTGATGATATAGTGCTTGTTCATGGTTGTTTCTATTTATGATTTATGCGGGCAAATATAGCGAAACTAATTTTTAATTCTTAATTTTCCGCTTTTAAATTGTTATCATGGCTCTTAAAAATCTTGAACTGGCGGTAGAGCATGATGCCTGCAATGATGCTGGCTGTCGCGTCTGATATGGGCATACTCCACCAGATGCCTGCCGAACCCCAGAACAAGGGAAGCAGGATGATGCAAGGCAGCAGGAACAGCAGTTGGCGGGTCAACGACAGGAAGATGGCTTTGCCGGCCATGCCGATGCTCTGAAAGAAGTTGGAAGTCACCATCTGAAATCCGATGATGGGGAAGAAGGTGACCACGATGCGTAGTCCGGTAGCCGAGAGCTGGATCAGTTCTTCATGAGTGGTGAAGGCGGATACTGCCAGTTCGGGCATCAGCTCACCCACCAGGAATCCGGTGGTGGTGATGGCTGTAGCACCATAAATGGTAAGTTTCAGTACTTGGTTTACACGATGGTACTGCCGGGCACCGAAATTGTAGCCGGCAATGGGCTGCATCCCTTGGTTCAAGCCCATCACAATCATGACGAACAGGAAAACAATGCGGTTGACGATGCCAAACGCACCAATGGCCAGGTCGCCGTCATACTGTTTCAGACCTTTGTTGATGAAAATGACGATGAAGCATGCCGCCAGGTTCATCAAAAACGGAGACATGCCGATGGCGATGGTGTTTCTCACAATCGTGCCGCGCAGCTTGTAAATGCCCCGCCGCAGATGGAGCAGTTCGTTCCGGTTGGTGAATGTCTTGAACTGCCACGTCAGCGAGATGATTTGTGCCAGGATGGTGGCAATGGCAGCCCCTTGAATGCCCCAACGGAATCCATAGATGAAGATGGGGTCGAGCAAGATATTGATAATCACTGTGTTGATAGTGGCAATCATGGCCTTCTGCGGATGTCCCGAGGCACGGAGCAGCGCGTTCAGGCCCAGATACATGTGGGTCACCACATTGCCCAGCAGGATGATGACCATATAATCTCGTGCATAAGAGATGGTGTCGGCGCTTGCCCCAAAGAAGTAGAGGATAGGGTCGAGCAGCAGCAGTGTAAGTATGCTGAACCCGATACCGATGATGAGGTTCAGCGTGATGACATTTCCCAGAACGTTTTGCGCGGTGGCATAATCCTTCTGGCCTAATTTGACGGACACTAATGTGGAGGCGCCCACACCTACCAGCGAGCCGAATGCGGCGGCCAGGTTCATCAGCGGGAAGGTGATAGCCAGTCCCGAAATAGCCATCGGGCCCACGCCATGTCCGATGAAGATGCTGTCTACCATATTATATAAGGAAGATGCCGTCATTGCAATGATGGCGGGTATCGCATATTGTAAAAGTAGTTTGCCGATGGGGCGTGTGCCCAGTTCGGTGGGGGATTCTGTTTTTGCCATACTTGTTCTTTATCTTTTTACCTGTTTTACCTGAATTACGCTGCAAAGGTACAGAAAAAATGAGTGTGAGGAAAAAGTTTGTTTATCTTTGCATCGGAAAAAAACAAGTAAAATAGAATAAATGGACAATTGGAAAAGAATATGGGGCTGCATGCTGGCAGCATGTGCTTTGCAGGTGTCGGCACAAGTCGGAACCTATAAATACCGTGTGAACCTTCGTGATAAGGCGGAAACCACCTACACGCTGCACAATCCTTCGGAATATTTGTCCGGACGGGCTTTGGAGCGTCGCGCAAGGCAGGGGCTGGCTGTAGACTCGGCCGATCTTCCCGTGTGTCGGACTTATATGGACATGCTGGCTGCAAAAGGGGCAAAGCCGGTATCGAAAAGCAAATGGAACAACACGGTGGTGGTGCACGTAGCCGACACCTTGGTGATGGATGAGGTAGCGGCATTGCCCTTTGTGGCGGCCGTCCGGAGGGTATGGACTGCGCCCGACAGCATTCCCGCCCGTAATGCCGCCCGCAAGAAGGAAGTGACCAATAAGGTAGTAAAGGAAGAATCTTATTATGGAGACGCCTGGAGGCAGATGGCCGTCCACCGTGGCGACAGCCTTCATGCCGCAGGCTTTCGCGGAGAAGGAATGCACATAGCCGTTATCGACGCCGGATTCTATAATGCCGATGAAATAGGCCTGTTCAAGAAGATGAACTTGCTGGGGACGCGCGATTTTGTGAATCCCCGGTCGGATATCTATGCCGAGAACGCCCATGGCATGAAAGTATTGTCTTGCATGGCGGCCAATAAGCCGCATGTATTGGTGGGGACTGCGCCGGCTGCCTCGTACTGGCTGCTCCGTAGCGAGGACAATGATACGGAACAGCCTGTGGAGGAAGATTACTGGGCGGAAGCGTTGGAATTTGCCGACAGTGTGGGAGTAGACGTGGTCAACACCTCGTTGGGGTATTACGAATTCGATGACGCGGCGATGAATTACCGCTATCGTGACCTGGACGGACATTATTCGTTGATGTCACATTCCGCTTCCCTGGCCGCTGCCAAGGGAATGGTGCTGGTGTGCAGTGCCGGCAATTCGGGGCGAGGCACGTGGAAGAAAATCACTCCTCCGGGAGATGCCGAAGAGGTCATAACGGTAGGAGCTATGGACAGGAATGGGGTTAATGCCGACTTTTCGTCGGTGGGAAATACGGCAGACGGCCGAGTCAAACCGGATGTGATGGCAGTGGGAGTATTTTCGGCAGTGTCGGGCAATGACGGCACCGTTTCTCATGCCAACGGCACCTCGTTCGCATCGCCTACGTTTTGCGGATTGGTGGCCTGCTTCTGGCAGGCTTGTCCCTGGCTCACCGCCCGACAGGTGGTAAAGGCCGTGCAGGAGGCAGGCGACCGTAAGGATTGTCCGGACAACATCTATGGTTATGGCGTTCCGGATATGTGGAAAGCTTATCAGACGGCATTGAAAAAGAAATGACAATGCAAGAACAGCCTCTTTCCTTATACGAGCTGAATGCGCTGGTGAAGCGAGGCATTCGTGCCTGCTTGCCCGATGTGTATTGGGTGCGGGCGGAGCTCAGCGATGTGCGCTCCAATTACTCCGGACACTGCTATGTGGAGTTTGTGCAGAAAGATCCGCGAGGCAACAACTTGATAGCCAAGGCCCGGGGAACCGTATGGAGTCCGGTATACCGCTTGCTGAAACCTTATTTCGAGGAAGAAACGGGGCAACCCTTTGCCGCAGGCATTAAAGTGCTGGTGAAAGTGGCGGTGGAATTTCATGAGCTGTATGGCTATTCGCTCACCGTGCACGACATTGATCCTGCCTATACGCTGGGCGACATGGCGCGTCGCCGCCGCGAGATACTGAAACAACTGGAAGAGGAAGGGGTTCTGACTTTGAATAAGGAACTGGAGATTCCCCTGCCGGTACAGCGCATTGCCGTCATCTCCTCGGCCACAGCCGCCGGCTATGGTGACTTTTGCCACCAGTTGGAACATAATCCATACGGCTTTGTCTTTTATTCGCGCTTGTTTCCGGCTGTCATGCAGGGCGATAGGGTGGAACAATCGGTCATTGCCGCTCTGGATGCCATCAATGCCTGCCGCGATGATTGGGATGTGGTGGTTATCATCCGTGGCGGAGGTGCCACTTCCGATCTGTCGGGCTTTGATACGTATGAGCTGGCGGCCAACTGTGCCCAGTTTCCTTTGCCCGTCATAACCGGCATAGGGCATGAGCGCGACGATACGGTGCTCGACTGTGTTGCTCATACCCGCGTCAAGACACCTACTGCCGCCGCCGAGTTTCTTGTCAACCGTGTGCATGACACGGCTGAGCTGCTTCAGGGCTATGCTTCATCGGTGAGGCAGATTGTTTCTGCCCGTATGGAGCGCGAAAAAGCCGTTCTGAACCGCATGGGAGAACGTATCCCCATGCAAATCCGGATCAGGATGAAGGAGGAGACCCATCGTCAGCACCGGTTGCTGGAACAGCTGGAGACGGGGGCACAGGCTTGCCTGAGGCGGGAGAAGTATCGGCAGGATATGGCGAAAACGCGGATGGACCTGGCCGTGAAGCATTGCCTGGCCGTGAAGCGCCATCGGCTGGACGCCGTGCAGATCAGGCTGGAGACTGCCGTGGCCAACCGGATGGCAGGAGAAACCCATAGGCTCCGGCTGTTGGAACAGGAGGTAAAGGCGGCTTCTCCCCAGCATCTGTTGGCAAGGGGATACAGCATTACGCTGAGAAACGGAAGGGCGGTGACCGACGCTTCGCTACTGAAGGAGGGCGATGAACTTGTCACCCGGTTTGCCCAAGGGGAAATTAAGAGTGTGGTAACTAAAAAAACAGAATGAGAGATGGCAGCAAAAAAGCAGACTTACGGACAGGCTATGAAGCACCTGGAAGAAATAGTGGCGCGTATAGACAGTGACGAGATGGACATAGACAGCCTGTGTGAGAACCTGAAGGAGGCGCAGGAATTGATACGCTTTTGTCGGGACAGGCTTTATAAGGTGGACGAGGATATAAAAAAGATGTTGGGAGAAGAGAAAGAGCAATAATAAATCGGGGGATGGTTTCCTCTTTACAATTCGGCTTTTTCAAACTGCTTATAATCAGCTATTTGTAGTGCCTGTTTACACGTACGTACGTGTGGGCTCACACATACGTACGTGTAGGCCTACACATACGGCCGCGAAGACCCACACATACGTACGTGTTTTTTGATGGCACTGTACGGACTTGTTTTAACCGTTATTTCTTGATTTCCACAATGTGTGTCGGCGCCTGTTCGGCGTTTCGTTTCTCTGTTTGGCATACGATGTTTTCGGCCAGTTCGATGAAGGCACGTCCTGTCATGCTGTTTTCGTCCAAAGCGGCCGGAGTTCCTTTGTCTCCATTTTCACAGATGCTTTGCACGATGGGAATCTGTCCCAGCAAGGGTACCCCCATTTCTTCCGCCAGCTGCTTGCATCCCTCTTTTCCGAACAGGTAGTACTTGTTTTCGGGCAGTTCGGCCGGAGTGAACCATGACATGTTCTCCACCAGTCCCAGAATGGGGACATTCACTTTGTCGTTGGTGTACATGTTGATTCCTTTGCGTGCGTCGGCCAGAGCTACCTGCTGTGGGGTGCTTACGATGACCGCTCCCGTGATGGCCAGTGTCTGTACCAGGGTCAGATGGATGTCGCTGGTGCCCGGAGGCGTGTCTAGCACGAAATAGTCCAGTTCTCCCCATGCGGCGTCTCCTATCAGCTGTTTCAATGCGTTGCTGGCCATGCCGCCTCGCCATAAGGTGGCCTGGTCCGGATCGACAAAGAAGCCTATGGAAAGCAGCTTGATGCCGTATTTCTCGATGGGGACAATCAGGTCGCGTCCGTCTATTTGCTCGGCATACGGGCGGGCATCTTCCACCTGGAACATCTTGGGTACGGAGGGGCCGAAGATGTCGGCGTCCAGCAATCCCACTTTATAGCCCAGCTTGGCCAGAGCCACCGCCAGATTGGCCGCTACGGTAGATTTTCCCACACCGCCTTTGCCTGACGAAACTGCAATTACGTTCTTTACCATCGGCAGCAGTTTGCCCGGTTCGGGGCGTGCCGCCTGGCGGCTTTCGGTTGCAATGCTCACCTGCACTTCGGGTGAAACGTAGGTGTGAATGGCTGTTTCGGCAGCCTTTACCATCGATTTCATGAACGGGTCGGTGGGTTTCTCGAAAGTCAGTGAAAAACTTACCGACATGCCGTCGATGCGGAGGTTGTCGGCTACCATCTCTGCTTCTACCAGATTTTTTCCCGTTCCGGGATAACGCACTGTTGCCAGCGCGTCGAGTATCAATTTGGGATATAGTGTCATATTTCTTATATTGTTTTGTGGGTTATTTGCTGGTTTTCAGTCCGCTCCGCTTGCTGCGGTTGTAACTGCGATATTCGTCCAATTCTATTTCCACATCGGGCTCGTGCAGTTCGCCTTCTTGGGGCAGACGGAACTTCATGTATTTGATGTTGAGGCCGCGGTCCAGCCATTGTTGTTCGTAATAGGTGCGTATGCCCAGTATGTCGTCCACCAGGCCCGAATGATACAAGTCTTCGGTCATGAATTCTACCGGCAGTTTGTTTTCCTCCACCATGTAGCGTGTATAGGTGAACATGAAGTTGCTGTCGGTTTTCAGGTGTATTACTCCGCCGGGTGTCAGGAACTTGCGGTAGCGTTCCATGAAATAAGTGGAGGTAAGACGCTTGGTTGCCTTTTTCATCTGCGGGTCAGAGAAGGTCAGCCATATTTCGCTCACTTCGCCTGGAGCAAAGAAACGGTCGATGATTTCGATGTTTGTACGTAGGAAAGCCACATTTTTCATTTCTTCTTTCAGTGCTTCTGTCGCCCCGGTCCACATGCGGGCTCCCTTGATGTCGACCCCGATAAAGTTCTTGTCGGCATACATGCGTCCCAACCCTACGGTGTATTCGCCCCGGCCGCATCCCAGTTCCAGCACAATGGGTTGGTCGTTCTTAAAAAAGTCACGGTTCCAGTTTCCTTTCATTCCAAACGGAACATTGTCGGCCACCGAATAAGGGTATTCAAACACGTGCGGGTATTCCCGCATATCAGCAAATTTCTCCAGTTTTCCTTTTCCCATGAGAATAGTCTATCATTAAAATTGTTTCTACGGGCAAAGGTAGGAATATCTTGTGAAAGAGAAAAAAAAACAGACCTGCAATTCGCTTGCAGGTCTGTTTTCTTAAGCACGCCGGTGGGGTGTGTTGTCTTTGTCAGTCCAGCACCGTCACCCAGTTGTGTGTGTCGGGTTCGTCGCCATATTGGATGGCGCGCAGTTTGTTATACAGCTTGGTGCATACAGGGCCCGGTTTTCCGTCTTTGGAGATGACGTACGACTTTTTGTTTTCCAGGTCGTCTATGCGCTGGATGGGGCTGATGACGGCTGCCGTGCCGCAAGCGCCTGCTTCTTCGAAGGTATCGAGTTCTTCTTCGGCTATCGGACGACATTCCACCTTGATGCCCAGGTCTTCGGCCAGTTGCATCAGGCTCCGGTTGGTGATGGAGGGCAGGATGGACGACGATTTGGGTGTGATGTAAGTATTGTCTTTGATGCCGAAGAAATTGGCGGCACCACATTCGTCGATGTATTTCTTTTCCTTGGCGTCCAGGTAAAATTCGCATGAGTAGCCCAGGTCGTGCGCCATTTTGTTGGCATGCAGGCTGGCGGCATAGTTTCCTCCCACTTTGAAACGTCCGGTTCCGTAGGGTGCGGCCCGGTCAAACTCGCGGATGATGACGTAGGGATTGGTAGAGAATCCTCCTTTGAAGTAGGGGCCTACCGGCGTGACGAATATCACAAACAGGTATTCGTTGGCAGGGTGTACGCCCACTTGTGCGCCTGTGCCTATCAGTAGCGGGCGTATGTAGAGGGCGGCTCCGCTCTCGTAGGGGGGGATGAATCGTTCGTTGGCTTTCACTACTTTCTTGACGGCTTCCACAAACATTTCTGTCGGAAGTTCCGGCATCAGGATTCCGTTGCACGTGCTTTGCAGGCGTTCTGCATTGGCTTCCGGACGGAAGATGCGGATTTTGCCGTCTTTTCCGCGATAGGCTTTCAGTCCTTCAAATGCTTCCTGTCCGTAGTGCAGGCAGGTGGCTGCCATGTGGATATTCAGTGTTTCTTCCGAGCAAAGTTCCAGCTCTCCCCATGCGCCGTTACGATAGTAGCAACGCACATTGTAATCTGTCTTTATGTAGCCGAAGGACAGATTTGACCAATCAATCTCTTTCATTGTATGTCTTGTTTATGTTATTATTTACGAATGAGAGCAAATTTACGCTTTATATTTCAAATTCCAACCAAATGGCGGGAATATTTGTCGGATGATGACGAAAAAGCGTTTTCGGGGGTTATTTGCTTTTCAATTTGCCTATAAACATGACGTTGTTGTCGTTTTCGTCCAGCGAATCAAGCAACTTGTTCAGTGTTTCCTTGTCTTGTTCGCTACAGTCGGGTTGCGCAAGACGCTGTTCGATGCGGTCCATCAGCGTCAGTGGCTCATACATGGCAAACCACCATCCGTTCGCGAAGTTGACCGGTGCGGGAATGCCGCCAAAGAAGTCGTTCACCAGTTTCACATAGTGCGATTGCTGTTTCTTTAGGTCGATGTCGATGGTGCCTTTTCTCCATACCGTAGCCAAGAATCTGCCGGGCAGTTCGTTAAATATAAGGAATACGTTCTCGCCAGCGGGAGGGTTTTGCAGGGCAAAGCGGGCGTCCATCCGGTTGGTTTGATAATTATAGGTATAGAGTGTGTCGGTAGGCATGGTCATGAAGGTGAGCCCTTCCACATTGCCGTAGGACCATATCTCGTTGTTGAATCCCACGAACCTTCCCTCTTTGTCGAGGGGGTTGATGGCTTGTCCCGGCGCGGGTTCGTATCGGGTGATGGAACCGTCGGTGCCGATGTGTGCGGCCATCATCCGGCTTCGTCCTTCGAAGCAGAGGTGGGTGACCGACAGGCTGCCGTCGGCATTCAGGCCCAGCTTGGGCTTGTTCAGTTTCTCTTCCAGGTCGATGTCGGATGCGAAGGTGCCGTCCATGTTGTATTTCAGTATCTTGGAACTTCCGAAGAAGGGAGCCAGGTAGATGCACTTGTTCTGCTCGTCGATGGCCTCGCTGTATAGCGAACCGGCATATTCTCCGGGTCCTTGTCCTATTTTGCCTACATCGCACAAGAACTTGCCTTGATGGTCGAACAGCTTGAACGCGCCTCCGTGTTGCCGGATGCCGATATAGCGGCTGGTGATGGCAGGCCACGCAAACTTGAACAGGGCGGTGTCGGTGTTTTCGAAGCGCACCAGCCGACAGTCTTCCACCCACTGGCTAATGGGGATGCTCAGGGTGTCGTTCACTTTGCTGAAGTCGCAAAGGGTCAGTTCGTTTCCGTTCTGTTTCGTGACGGTGATGCTTCCGTCGTTTTGAGTGGCCGGTGTACATGCTGCCAGCAGGGCGGCTGCAAGCGATGCGGTGAGCATCAGGGAATGTGTTTTCATAATGCTTTGGTTTTTGAATAGTAAAGATAGATAGGGCGTGAATGTATCACGATGTATCCGCAAAGCTACGAAATATTCCTAAAGTACTTGCCTGCCATGGGTTAATTAGTGTAAAAAATAGGTTGATAATGAAATATTTAGTTGCTCTGCCGTTCGTCGGGGGGGACTAGTTTGGGATGGGGAGGGTTGCCCCATCGGAACCAGTAATATCCTTCTTCCACCAGTTTGCCTTGTTTGTTATAGATGAAGACGTAGAGGTAGAGTGTCCCGCTTTGCGCGTTTCCTGCCAGCTTGGAATATTCTTCTCCGGGATAGAACACGGCGTAGTGCACGTCGTCTCCTTCCGCTTTTTCATTGAGGGTGACATAGTAGTAGCCTTCCTTGGTGGTGTATGCATTGCTGATGTGCAGCGTGCTGTCCTTGTCGACGGTGAATTTTATCCGGCTTCCCTCCACATCCTTGTACCAGTTTTCTATGATGAATGTCCCGTCGTCGTATTGTTGCAGGGTGGATACATGTTCGGCGCTCCGTCCTTGGTTGTAGTTGTCCGCCATCCATGAGTCTCCCCGGATGGCTTCCACCATTCCCGGGGTGAAGAGGCTTCCCAGGGAGGCTATTCCCACATAGAGCCAGTGTGCGCTGGTTCCCGCCACCAGCCCGCCTATGGTGTGTGCTATCAGGTCTTTGGACGTGAGTTGGCGGAATCCCAGCGAATCCAGCATGGCGGTGTGTGTGCTCAGGTATCCGCTCCAGCACATGCCTATGGCCGAGAATACGGCTACGGTGTTGCTGTCGATGATGCCGTTTGCCTGGAATTTGGGCATCAGTCCCAGTGCGGCTCCCACCGATCCTAGCGAGATGATGGGGAAGGCAATCAGGCTGGAGTCCTCAAATCCGAACATCCATTTGAACAGGAAGTCTATCTTTCCTGCCAGTTTGGGCAGCAGTTCGATGCCTTCATACGGCCCTCCGGTGTATGCCAGTATGGTCTGGCCCGCATTGTCGGTGCCTACGTTGCTCGGTCCGAATGTGAACATCATGACCAGGGTGGAGATTATCAGTACGCCGGGAATGATGGCCAGTCCCAGCTCCACTCCCGTCTTTCCTCCGTCCAGCAGCGAGTTGAGCACCCGCAGGAAGAGGCTTTGCTCTTCGGTCTTGAAGGAGATTTGTTGCTCGTTGCCTCCTGAGGTTTGTTCGTCGGCATATTCGGGATGCTCTTTTAATATGAAGAATTGCATCAGCCGGGTGGATGTGAGGCTTCCGATGAAAGCTCCGAACAGGCCTATCAGGGCGGCGGATGCATATCCCAGGCTCGACATGAACACGATGACAATCAGTCCCATGCCAAACGCGGCGGCAAAGTTGGTGAACGAAATGAGTTGGAATGTCTTGAAGTAATGGCTGAAGTTCTTGTCCTTGGTGAGCGACATGATGGCCGGATTGTCGGACAGGAAGGTCATGACGGCCCCCAACGACGCCACTCCCGGCATGTTGAACAAGGGTTTCATGAGGGGGCGCAGCAGCAGTTCCAGCAGGCGTACCACTCCGAATTCTACCAGCAGTTTGCCCAGTGCGCCCGATAGCACGGTGATGGCCATCAGATAGAACACGGTTTCCATGAGCAGGCTGTAGGCTGTTTTCATGAGTGTGTTGAGCATGTTGGGAACTCCCATTATACTTCCCAATGTGCCGAACAGGGCGAAAAATACCAATAGGAAGATGCCTGCCTCCATTCTTCGCAGGGTGAGGAACTTCAGTGATTTCATAGCTGTGTCACAGAAAGATGGTTTTTTAAAATATGTTGTTATTCGGCTGCGAATATACGGAAAAAATTGTTAGGTGTGCTATGAATCGGCCTGAATATTCTGCTGCCATAAGTATTGATTTTAAGAAAATGTCTGTTCGAGAAAGGAGTGAAGATATAAAGATAAGGATGTATTGAGCGTCGAAAGTGGGAAATTGTTGAGCAAAATGTACATCTCTGCTTAAGAGATGTACATTTGTCTGCAAAGTTACGTATTTTTTTTTGAAAATAAAGGGAAAAGGCAGGTGTTTTATTCAAATTTTCAATATGTTTTGGACGACTTGCTCAACAATTGTTGAGCAAATCTTTTATTGTAATTCTTGTTTCTCTTTGATTATCAGTTTATTATTCTAAAAAAGGCGTAAATGTACATCTCTTAAGCAGAGATGTACACGAAATAAGCCTGAAAGCCACTGTTGAATGATTGGGCAGTCGGGTGTTATAAAAAAGGGATATACGGATGATACACTATGGTGTGAAAGGGAAAGAGAATATTTCCCGAACTTTTAGGATGGAACGTGATAACTGCTTGGTTTGCAACTTGTTGCGCGATTAGGCAGGACTTAGAGAAGTGTTCTGTAGCAAAAAAATAACAGATCTTAATACAAATTCTGCCTTGGAAGCGAAGTGGTACGTTTTGCGCGATCTCAAGCGCCCCAATGCCCTGAAACGTGCGTGGGAGATGCTTCAGGACAGGAAGATTACCGTCTTTACTCCGAAAAAATGGGTGCTGGTTACGGTGAAAGGGCAGCGGAGGCCTAAAGAAGTGGCTTTCATTCCCGATTTGCTTTTCGTGTATGAAACGAGGACCGTCCTCGATCCTATCATCGAAAATATGTTGACTCTTCAATACCGTTTCCGCAAATATGGAGCGCGAAACGAACCGATGGTTGTTCCCGATGCGGACATGGAGCGTTTTATCCATGCCGTTAGCCATTCCCAATCTCCCAAGTTCTATCTGCCTTCAGAAATCACTCCCCAGATGTGTGGCCGCCGAATACGTATCGTGGGCGGTCCTCTCAATGGCTACGAGGGGAACTTGCTCAGCATACGCGGTTCGAAGGTGAAGCACCTGTTGGTAGAGCTGAAAGACTTTCTTGTGGCCGGTGTGGAAGTCAGTCCCGAATACATACAGTTTATAGAATGAAGGTTTGTTCGGGAAAAACGGTTTTCATCATACAAAAACAATGTTTGGCAAAATCGAAATAGAGCGATTCAGAGGCATAAAATGTGCTTCTATAGAAGGGTTAATCCATATTCAAATGAAGAAAAGCGTGAACAACCAAGGTTATTGGAGCTTGGAAGTTGATGCATTATAATCTTTGAAGAAGCTCTTTGTAGCAAATCTTAAATAAAATAACTCCGCATGCAGATTGGTGCATGCTGCGAAATAGCCATCAGGTGGCTTCCGTAATCGTTAGCCCACGTGTTTTAATGGCCTGAATAGAGTGCTTGTGACTGAATACTAAATATTATATATATTATGCAGCCAGGAAATAGAATAATATTGAATACTTTTATTCTTTATACGAAAATGATTTTTTCTATCTTGATAGGGTTAATTTCAACACGCTTGATATTAAAAGCCTTGGGAATAGAAGATTATGGTATTTATAATTTAGTGGCAGGTGTTGTATCTATGTTGTCTTTTTTGAATACTTCATTAGCGACTTCTACTCAGCGTTTTTTATCTATCGTTTTAGGAAAAAATGACAATAAGTTTTTATCGGAAGTCTTTCGTTATAGTCTTGTATTACACTTTTTAGTTGGGATAGTAGTAGTTTTAGTGGTTGCTCTTTTAGGGAGATATGGTATAGAACATGTGTTGTCTATTCATTCAGATAAAAGAAGTGAAACTTTATTGGTATTATATTTTTTAAGTGGAAGCGTCTTTTTTTCTATATTATCGGTTCCTTATGTAGCTGTTCTTATCAGTCGAGAAAATATGTTGTTGCTTTCCATCTTTGAAATAGCTGAGATATGTCTTAAATTATTAGGCGCAATTATTTTGTTATTTTATTCAGGTGATAGGTTGATTTTATATGCAGCTGTAACAGCTTCAATTATGTTTGTGTCATTTGTCTTAAAATCTATAATTTGTAGGTGTAAATATAGTGAAACGCGCTTCCTTTTTCAGCCATTTACCAATATGGAATTAGTGAAAGAATTAGTGTCTTTTACAGGATGGTATACATTTGCATCCATAGGTAGTATTGGAAGATTTCAAGGTTTGCAGGTATTGCTTAATGTTTTTTATGGAGTAGTAACAAATGCAGCTTATGGAATAGCCAATCAGGTCAATGGATTAATGCAGTTTTTTGCAACAGCTATATTACAGTCTATAAGACCTCAGATAATGAAAAGTGAGGGAGCGCACGACCGAATGCGAGTAACAAGGCTTTCACTTATTGCCTGTCGTTATATGTTTTTTCTCTGTGCGATATTTTCTATACCTATGATATTAGAAATGCCTTATGTATTACACCTTTGGCTTGATAATCCTCCTGAATATACAGTTGGGTTTTGTAGGCTTGTATTATTGGCTACTTTATTGTATATGATTACATCAGGATTGGCTACAGCTGTTGATGCGACAGGTAATATCAAATGGATGTACATTTGTTTAGGATGTCTGCATATTTTAAATCTTCCTATAGGTTATTTCTTATTGCATTATGGGGCTTCTCCATATAGTGTGTTGTGGCTGGTAGTTGGTGAGGAAATAATTTGTATGTGTGTCAGAATTGGTTTGGCAAAATATATTGTAGGAATACCTGTGAAGATAATCATCAAAAAAGTGATGTTACCTGTTGGAATAATGGCAAGCCAAACTCTATTCATTGGAATTATTATTATCAACTTTTTAGAAGTGGGTTTTATACGTACTATTATCACATTTATGTCATGCTTAGTTGTATCTCTCGTATCAGTTTGGTATTGTGGAACTGAGCAATTTGAAAGAGAACGTATAAAAGCGATAATGTGTAACATGAAGTTTAAATTATTAAAATAATAATGATGAAATTAATTAATCGTATATTTTCACGGTTTGAGCGTTTTTGTTTTTGTAGTAGAATACGTTTATTTAAAACATTGTATATCAACTTTAGGACATTACCTCTTCGTCAGGCTATAAAATGTCCTATTGTAATCTATGGTCCTGTAGAATTGTATAATCTTGGCGGGGATATTGAAATTCGTGGTACAATCAGAAGAAATATGATAAAATTGGGATATAGGCAAGGTTATTTTTCTGGTTCTAAAAGATGTAGTATGATTATGCTTGCTCCTGACACGAAATTGATTTTTAATGGACCTTGTATGTTTGATTTAGATTATGCGATTAGAATTACGGGAAAAGGTATTGTTAATATTGGGGCATATATAGGATTTGGTAGTGATACTAAGATTTATTGTGAAGAATCAATAACTATTGGTGATTATTGCCGGATTCCTTTTGGAACTTGTTTTATGGATACGAATTATCATTATTCAATCCATACAGAAACTGGTGCTGTTCATAAAAAAAGTGCACCTATTATTATTGGATGTTATAATTGGATAGGGAATACTTCTACAATCATGAAAGGTACAGAAACTCCAGATGGAGCGATTATAGCATCCAAAAGTTTTTTGAATAAGAATTATAAGAAGCTAAGTGATGGAGAAAAAAATATAGTTTTAGCAGGTTCGCCAGCTAAAATAGTGCAAAGGAGTTGCACAAGAGTTCTTTCGTTGGAAATGGAATCTTATTTAAATAAATGGTTTACAACAAATAGTGACCAAATGGTATGTTCTGATAAACAGCTCTTGAATGACTTTTTGAATGATAACCAATATTGTAAATCATTTAGTTAAAAGGATAGTATTGTGCTTATTAAAAAAATAGTAAAATATATTATTTTTCGATTGCGATATTGGAATAAGGTACAATTCTCTTTTTCTGCAAATCTTTCGTTTGATTCTACCTTTGAGGGAATGTGCCAAATTCATCCGCACACCACTTTCCATGGCCGTTTAGGTATGGGGTCTTATATCGCTCCTTATTGTAATTTGAGTGCTGACATCGGGCGTTTTTCAAGTATAGCAAGTCATGTCAGGTGTAATCCGGGCATTCATGCCTATCAGGCTCCTTTTGCGACCACTTCTCCTTGCTTTTTCTCCTTGATGGGGCATTCTCAATGTGGGTCAACCTTTGCGACCAAACAGATGATGGAAGAGTTTCGTCTGGTGGATTACGAAAGAAGGATAGCTGTTGCTATAGGCAATGATGTATGGATAGGCGAAGGCGTGTTCTTGGTGGGTGGTGTCACAGTGGGCGATGGAGCTGTTGTGTTGGCTGGGGCCGTTGTTACAAAGGATGTGCCCCCTTATGCCATTGTGGGCGGTGTACCTGCCCATGTGTTGAGGTATCGTTATGATGAAGATACCATCGCTTTTCTTTTGAAGATTGAATGGTGGAATCAACCCAAAGAGTGGCTTAAAGAACATTGGGAATTGCTTTGCGATATTGGGAGACTGAAAGAATATTATAAGACAAAAGAATAGACTCCTGGCATCGTGAAGTTTGTCCTCTAAGCCGCTCAGGGGTAAAACGCGTACAATGCAGCCAATCTGAACATGAAAATTATAGATACCAGCCTGATTTTTTTTATATATCTCCATTATGTAGCAAGAATTTATATCTTTGTGGCATCTAATTCGCAAAAAGAAAGGCTATCGTCCGGTGGTCATGACCCGCAAGGTTTGGGAAGCCGCGAAAAAGAAAACTTTTTTTATTATAACGTGATGAAAGACGGGATTTTATTGTGATGTATGAAGATGGATTTAAGCAAAAAAAAGCGAACCCATTAATTTGCTAATTCCGAAACAAATAGCCATATTTGCACGGCACGACATGATAAAGGGTTATGGCAGCATTGAGAGACAGATATATACGTTTTGACTGGGCAATAAAGAGATTGCTGAGGCAAAAAGCCAATTTCGGCGTGCTGGAAGGTTTCCTGACGGTTTTTCTGGACCAGAAAGTGACGATTGTAGAGATACTTGAAAGCGAGGGTGGCCAGAAAAGGAAGGACGGCGAGTTCAACCGCGTAGATATAAAGGCAAAGAACAGCAAGAGCGAAATCATCATCGTTGAAATACAGAATATGAGGATACTTCACCGTGAAAAGCTCCGCTATTATTCCATGAGCGATGCCGAACGCCATGCCTACGATGAGTATATCAATGCCGTCATGATACAGAACGACGTATTGGGAACGGCTAAACTGGAAGGCTTGATGGAAGGCATGACACAAGGCCGTGCTGAAGGCATAGCTAATGAAAAATATAACACGGCCCGTAAAATGCTTTCTTTGAATATCCCCATTGAAACCATCATGGAAGTTACAGGGCTTTCCGAGGACGAGATAAGTTAAAACCCCAAGGTCAGACCTTCTGTCGGATTCGAGCCGCGGCGGTCGAGGCGGCATGTCTCGAAGTCCGGGTTCCGCCCCTCGGGAGGGGCGGCGGAACGTCATTTCTCTTAGATGCAGCTTTGTATGCCTAGCACGCTGCCTACGGCGGTGGCTACGGCGATGATGATTTTGATGATGATGCTCCATATAGATTTCCTGTTTTGTTTTTGCATACAGATGGTGTGTTAAAAGGATGATACATGATAAAGATGAAAAGAATTCCGGCAGGCGGGGGGGATCCTCCCCCCGCCGTGTAGGAAGATGTGAAAGCCTCAGACTCCCGGTTCTTCCGGATTCGTGTTCGGATTCTCCGTGTTCTTGAGCAGGTCTTCCACCACCTTGCCCTCCTTTTCGGCGCGCAGGGCGGCTGCCTGGGCGGCACGGCTGGCCACAGGCTGAAACTCCAGCATGCCAAAGATGGTCTTCAGGTCGGCACCCGGGATGTACTGTATGTTCACCCCGGTGATGTGGGCGGCGGTGAAGCCGGACAGCGAGTCGGTGCCTGTGCTCATAATCTGGAGTCGGAATTTGCCCAGCTCGCCAAAGTCCACCTGTTTGCCTTCGGTGAGGGCTTCCAGCAGGTTGTCTACGGTGGCGGTAAGTACCGCGGCCACATCGGCGCGGCTCACGGTGGTTTGTGCGGCGATGCGGCGGCCGAGTTGCTTCAGCGTCAGTTCGCCGTTGGTCTGTGCTGTGGCGTAGGCTTTTGGGGCCGCTTCCTTGTCGTGGGGGTTGGGTCGTAATGAAACACTGTAGTTTAATGCCATAATGATTTTGTTTTTTTTAAAATTGGTTGATAATCCGAATGACACCACAAAGATACGGCTTTGCCGAGGGGAAAATGTGAGGGCGTATGAGGCGGCATGGAGTGGGCCTGCACATTGTGGCAGAGCGTGAAATAAGGTGAATAAAAGGCGGTGGTTTGCTTTTGTATGTGTGCTTTTTTTGCTACATTTGGGTAAATAAATCAGTGTATATGAAAGAAGAAACTTACTTGGGCGAGTGGCCGGTGAAGCCTTACTACAAACGCGACCTGGCTGTGGCCTACGCCCCCGACATCACTCCCGTGGCGGCTCTGAACCGCCTTTCGTCATGGATTCGCCATCATCGTACGCTCTATCAGGCGTTGCTTGATTCGGGCTATGCCGACCGGCAGCGCATGTTCACTTCGTTTCAGGTGGAATTGATATTCCGTTATTTGGGCAGGCCGTGATTGGGTACGTACGTATGTGCAGGCTTACACGTACGTATGTGTAGGCTTGTACGTACGTATGTGTGAGGCCACACATACGTACGTGTAAAAAGGGAGAGGGAGAGAGGAGGCGGAGGTTCGGCGACTAGTAGTCGCGGCTGTAACATTCTTCCTCGCTTTCGTGCTCGTCGTAGCGTCCGCAGGGGCGGCGGGTGTAATACACGGTGCCGGTGCTACATAGTTCCTGGTCGCGCACCTTCAGCACGTCCAGGCGTGTAAAGGCTCGTCCGGGCTCGCTGATGCGGGTGATGGAGAGGATGAAGTCGGCCAGGTTGGCCCAGTTGGCGCTGCCCGATATGGTGTACATGTTGATGGTTTCCATTTCGTTTTTTCCGTCGGCTTTTTTCAGGCTGCGCGGGTGTGCCACGATGATCACCCAGATGTGGTGTTCGCGTCCCCACGACTGAAAGCGGGTCAGCATCGCTTTGATGCTTTGGGTTTCGGTCTCGTCTTTTCCGCTTTGTGCTTCTACAAAGAGGTAGGGGTCTATCACCAGGTATTTCAGCGGATGGCGCCGGCGCACCAGGTCGGCCCAGTGGAGGATGTTGGCGGGGGTGGGTGCCACCTCGTGCATGTCCAGGTGTATCATGTGGGCGTTCAGAAAGTCGATGTAGGGCGTCAGCTGTTCGTCGGTGTAGGCGCTGGTGTTGGCCTTGCCCAGCAGCAGGTGTACCAGATGGGCGATGTGCTTGTCCTTGTCGGGCACCTCGAAGGAGAGGTAGCACACGAAGCGTTTGGTGTGGCGCATGATGCGGCTGGTCAGGTCGTTCAGGAAGTCGGTTTTTCCGCTGTTGGGCATGCCGGTCATGATAATCAGCCCTCCGATGTCGGTGGGGTGAAACACGCGGTCGGTCAGTGGTCCGTAGCCCACGCTGTAGCCGTGGTCGTAGTTGCCGTGCAGCACGTCTATCACTTTTTGCCTCCGCTGATCCACGGTGATGATGTCGGTGGTGTGGAAGGCGCGTGCTCCGTCTATTACTTCTTTCACCACCTTGGGCCCGTATAGCTGCATGGCGTCGCCTATGTCCTTGCATCCTCCGGGCAGGAGGGTGAAAAGGCAGCGCGCGCCAAAGTAGTCGGACAGGCGTTTCACCAGGGTGCGTCCGGGCAGGTCGGTGTCGCCGCAGATCACGATGTCGGCCACTTGGTCCAGCCATGTGGCGAAGGCTTCGAAGCATCGGTCCAGGTCGCTTGCTGCGCCTGCGGGTACGCTGATGACGTGGCGGTAGCCTGCTTCCATCAGCACCAGTGCGTCTTTTTCGCCTTCTACGATGATGAGCCGGGGAATGGTTTCTTCTTCCACCAGCAGGGGGTTGATGCAGTCGATGTTGTAGGGGGCGCAGGGCGTGGTGGGCGAGTCCTGGCTCCAGAATTTGGTGTAGGCGGCGGGTTGTCCTTCGGCGGTGGGTGTGGCCGATGCCAGCGGGCTACACGAGCGGTATTTGGCGTTGACGGGCCGTCCGTCCACGTAGTTCACATAGGCTATGCAGGGAAATACGTGCGAGGCTTGTTCGCGCTTGTCGTCGCTGTCTTTGGTGATGCAGTAGTGGCGCAGGCATCCGATGTGGGCCGCTATGGCGGTGGTCAGCGAGATGCCCTGGTCGGCCAGGTAGCGTCGGGCGGCCAGCTGGTCGGGGTCGGTGCACTGGTCCGAGGGGTCTAGCGGTTTTATTTTTTTCATCAGTTCGGGGGCCAGTGTTTTATAGTCGCCCGGCAGCATGGGCACTTCCGATGGGCTGCTTGCCGTGTGGTGATGAGGGGCGGCGGCCGGGTGTGCGGCGTGCGGGGCTGCTCTGCCGGCGGTGTAGGCCGTCAGGGGGCGGTTGTTTTTGCAGTAGTCGGTCAGGATGCCGCCAAATCCGCATCCGGCGTAGAAGCAGTGATACAGTCCTTTGGCTTTCGAGATATAGAGGTGCATGGTGCCGCATTTGGGGCATCGGGCCACGAAGTTTTTTCCCGCGTTTTTGCGTTCGGGAAAGTCGGAGAGTGAATAATAGGGTTTCATCGGTATAATTTTTTTAAAAGTTAGTAATGTCAGGGGGCGGTGTCTATCCATTCGTGCGACAGCACGTTCCAGATGGCGGTTTCGGTCGGCCTCGGCGGTGCGTCGCCGGGTATTTCCACTTTTCCGTCTATGGGGTCGTCGTAATAGCGTGTTCCGCTGTCGGGGGCTTTCCATTCGGCGGGCGATATGGGGCGGAAGGCGCGCCGTGTGCGTCGTTTTTCTTCCAGTTCCTTTTCCACTTCTTGTCCCATCCGGGCGGCGGCTTGTTCCAGCATTGCTTGTCCGCGGCTGGTCTTCATGAGGTTTTTCAGCCAGATGATTCTTCCGGTGTGTGTGCTTTTGTCAAACCGGGGGTTTGAGTCGAAGTGTGGGATGAGGAATCGGTTCACCAGTATGACCAGTGTTTGTAGCGCCCTGGGGCGGGTGTAGTTTCGTCCGGCGGCTATGCGGTCGATGATGGGCACCAGCACCTGTTTTTTGTCTTCGGGGGTGGTGTTGAGCCGGTGGAAGAATTCGGTGGCCGGCGAGGGGTCTGCCTTGGTGTTTTCCGCTTTGTCCGGCGTATGTTTTCCGTCAGGATCTTCCTTTCGGGAGTCCTCCGGAGGATATATATTATTAATATTATATATTATATTATTATTAAAAGCAAGATCCTGCGGTGTTTTTTGCGCAGAATCCTGCGGTGTTTCCTTTTTCTTCTGGTGCCACAGGGGTGAATAGAAGGCTATGATTTTGGTGTGTGTGTCGTCCCATACCATTCCGAACGATTGGCAGTTTGTCACGGCCGTGATCAGGGTGGACGTGTATGCAAATCGGAGCGAGAGCCTGATGTCGTAGAAATTGCACAGTGGATACATGCCTTGTGTGTTCATGTAGGCGGGCATTCCCAGGTATAGGTCGAGCAACTTGGTGATGGTGGGGTCGTTTATTCCCCGTTTTTTCCATTGGTGTATCATTTTTTGCATCTCGCTGATGGATACCGTTTGTTTCAGTGCTTTTATGGCCATGTGTGTTTTTGTTTTTTTAATGATGATGGTGTGAAGGTACGAAATAGAAAATAAATGCGTCTGTCCACTGTGGACAGAGAATTAAGATACAGACAGTATAATTAACAATGTTTAAATAGAAAAAAGAATGAAAGACAGAGATTTTTCGACAGAGAAGTTGGCGGCCAGCATCAAGAAGCTCCGCAAGGATAGTGGTGTGAATGTAAAGGAGTTCTGCAAGTCCATCCACATGACGGAGCGTAGCTATTACCGGGCCCTTAACAGTAAACAGATAATCTGAATTTTTATGCTATAATTATTCGTGCACTGGTGGCCGGTTATGGCGACGACGACGCCCTTTGTGCCCACTTCGAGGAACTGAAGCAGGAGTGGTGGAACGTGGTGGTGAATAACTCGTGGAAGTATGTGGGAGGGGCGGAAAGCGAGGGGATGTGAATGCGCCGCCGGGGCTGGAATAATGGTTGGCAAGGCCGTGGATAAGTAAATGCAATAGTGATATTACGAATGAATAAAAATAACAAGATACACACAATGAAGACTAATCCTTTGATTTCGGTTGTGACCGTGTCCTACAATGCTGTCTCGACCATCGAACAGACTATCCTTTCGGTAGTTCGCCAGACTTATCCCCACATCGAATATATCATCATTGACGGGGGCAGCACGGACGGTACGGTGGAGGTCATCAAGAAGTATGCGGACCGGATCGCTTATTGGGTGAGCGAACCAGATAAGGGGATTTATGATGCGATGAATAAGGGGATAAAGGTGGCTACGGGGGAATGGATTAACTTTATGAATTGTGGAGATTATTTTGCCGGAAATGATGTGTTGCAAAAAGTCTTTTCAAATAATATACCTCAAGGTAAAACATTTTTATATGGAGATATTTATGTATTTCGTCCCGATGGGAAACAAGTTTTACTTTCGTTATCGTGGGAGAAAGGGGTGCTTATTCATCAAGCTATAATTTATCGACGTTCTCTTCATAATGAATATGGATATTATCATGTGACAAAACAATTGATTGTATCTGACTATCTGTTTTTTATAAGTATTCCACATGAACAG
Organism: uncultured Bacteroides sp.; assembly: GCA_947173895.1. GTDB lineage: Bacteria > Bacteroidota > Bacteroidia > Bacteroidales > Bacteroidaceae > Phocaeicola. Next base: position 24,696 of record CAMWGU010000048.1, read on the forward strand.
GTAATGAAGATTGAGAATATAGCTATAGCTGTTTTCGAAGGAGGGGGAGTTTCTTCACAAGGGAATTGGGCAAGAACACAATCCTTGTGTGCGGATGTGGTATTTAGGCGCCGTACTTTTAAAGGTATGATAATGTTTTATATATGGGTGCGGATAAAAGAAATGATTCCTGTGAGAATAAGAGAGTGTATAAAGAGCATTTTGTACAGAAATAGATGAATGTATCTAATGATGACTTTATTTTGGTAGTGTAAAATAAACTGTGTCACGCATTATTTTTCTCTATACAACTCATCGGT
>CAMWGU010000049.1 GCA_947173895.1 uncultured Bacteroides sp.
GTACCCAGACCCGGGGTCGAACCGGGATGGAAGTGAATCCACTGGTGTTTGAGACCAGCGCGTCTACCGATTCCGCCATCTGGGCATCTCTTGAAACAGTGGTTTGTTTCTCGATTGCGATGCAAAGGTACTGCTTTTTTTTATTCCTGCAAACTTTTCAGCGTTTTTTTTTCAAAAAAGATAAAATTGCCATGATTTGTGGAATAACGAGCACTGGTTTTCTAAAAATAAACCCTATATTAGCAAAAACTTTAAAACGATTTTATATCATGACAAACAACAATAATTATTGTGTCATCATGGGGGGAGGTATAGGTAGCCGATTTTGGCCATATAGCCGCAAAAACCTTCCCAAGCAGTTTCTCGATTTTTTTGGGACAGGACGCTCCTTGATACAACAGACATTCGACCGCTACAAAAAAATAGTACCTGTAGAAAACATCTTTATTACAACCAATGTATTATACAAAGAGTTGATTAAGGAACAGCTTCCGGAATTGGATGAATCACAGATCCTGCTGGAACCTACACGAAGAAATACCGCACCATGCATTGCTTGGGCTTCATATCACATAAAAAACTTCAATCCGGATGCCAATATCATTGTCGCTCCGGCCGATCATCTGATTTTGAAAGAAGACAAATTCAGAGAAGCCATCTTGAAAGGGCTAGAGTTTGTGTCAGAATCGCCCCAACTACTGACACTAGGCATTAAGCCCAACAGGCCGGAAACCGGCTACGGTTATATCCAAATTGAAGAAGAGAAAAAACAAGGTGACTTCTTTAAAGTAAAAACCTTTATCGAGAAACCTCAGTTGGAATTTGCCAAGGTGTTCGTAGAAAGCGGAGAGTTCTATTGGAACTCGGGCATTTTTTTATGGAATGTACATACCATTCTGAATGCTTTTGATGAAATCATGCCCGAGGTATGCACCAAGCTGGCGGATGGAGAGGAAAACTTTGCCTCATGTCCCAACATTTCCATAGATTATGGAATCATGGAAAAAGCCAATAACGTTTTCGTACAGTTATGCGACTTCGGCTGGGCAGATCTGGGAACTTGGGGAGCCTTATATGATGTATCGTCCAAGAACCAGGAAGGGAATGTAGTGGTAAACGGAAATTCCTTGTTATACAACAGTCATGACAACATAGTAGTGATGCCTGAAGGAAAATTAGCTGTCATACAAGATTTAGAAGGATACCTGGTGGCAGCCAGAGACAACGTGTTGCTTATTTGCAAAAAAGACGATGAAAGTGCTATCCGGAAATTCGTGAATGACGTACAAATTAAATTAGGAGATCAATTCGTGTAAAAAAACAGAATGAGACCTACCATTAATAAAACAGGAGACGGCCGACAGCCGTCTCCCTATCTTTATATATTCTAAGGAAGAAGATTATTTGCCACCACCTTCCCAGGCCTGACTGATTGCTGCTGCCACTTCTACAAATTCTTCATTCGTAAGTCTCAGTTTCGGATTAGAGAATATCATATCCGACTCCTTCTGAATAGGAATCAAATGAATATGAGCATGAGACACCTCAAGTCCAATCACCGCCTCACCTACCTTCTTGCACGGAAATGCTTTCTGAATAGCAAGAGCCACGCCCTTTGCAAAAACGTGCATAGCTGCCAACTCTTCATCTTCCAAATCGAAGATATAGTCCACCTCACGTTTTGGTATCACCAACGTATGCCCCTTTACCAACGGATTGATATCCAAAAAAGCATAGAACTTATCATTTTCAGCTACCTTGTAGCTAGGTATTTCACCTGCAATGATTCTACTAAATATTGTTGCCATATCTATATATATTAAAATAAGGCAGCTCCATCACAATGGACCTGCCTTACATATTAAAATGAAATATTCACAACTTCCAGACTGATCTTACCCTGTGGAATGGTAATTTCGGCTACATCGCCTACTTTCTTTCCCAGCAAACCTTGTGCAATCGGGGTATTTACTGAAATTTTACCCAATTTCAAATTAGCTTCGCTTTCAGCCACAATAGTATAAGTCATCTTCATGCCGGTCTTGGCATTCTTCAGTTCCACTTTCGACAGAATCTGCACTATATCTGCTTTCATCTTTGAAGTATCAATGATCTTTGCATCACCAATAGTCGATTTTAACTGGCTGATCTTCATTTCCAACAAGCCTTGTGCCTCTTTGGCAGCATCATATTCCGCATTTTCCGACAAATCACCTTTATCACGTGCTTCGGCAATAGCTGCAACAATCTTGGGACGCTCTACCGCTTCCAAATACTTCAACTCCTCAACCAACTGGTTGTAACCTTCTTCTGACATATAAGCCATAATGTTTTCCTCCTTATTAAATTATATAATTATTCATTTCCTATAAAAACAAAAAGAATTCCGACATGAAGATGTCGGAACCCTCCTTGGTATTTGACGTGTTGCAAAGATAGTCCTTTATCTAATATGAATCAAGTTTATAAGACTGCTATGCAACATGTTTAAACAAATTCAGTTCATAATTAGCATTTTACAAGAGTTTTCTGATAGCTTCATCCAAATCTTGAATGGTCTCACCACGTGCACTCAATTCATTGCCACGATTCACCAAGAACACTGAAGGCAAATTAGTCACGCTATACAACGACACATATGACGAATAAGCACCGTTCGCATCGCGTACGCATACCCATGGTAGATTATCAGCTGCCGTCTTCCAAAAGTGTTCATCTCCATCCAATGAAATCTGGTAAATCTCAAATCCTTGAGATGCATACTTATTATATAGTTCGCGCAAGGCCAAATTATGAGCCGCCGACATGGCATTGTTATAAACCGTAAAATCTATCAGCACTACTTTACCTTTCAGATCGGTTAAACTACGTATATTTCCTTTCAAATCCTTCAGTCTGATATCAATGATACTAGCTTCTTTGATTTTATCTTCTGGAATTTCCACCGTTTGCTGACGCGGAGGACGGGTGTTCTTCATTCCTTTTATAACCATATTATATAAATTGCGCGAACGATCGGCATGTGGATAGGAATTATTCAAGCTGGTAGCTACTGCTGCAAAGCATTTCACATCATCCTTATTGGCTAGTGGATCGAAAATCATATATCCGTTCAACGACTGAAACAAAGCAAAATAAGCATATGGCATATTAGGGGCTGCAAAAATATATTTGCGTTTCACCTTATCTTTATAATTGTTCACCATAGCCAACAGACTGTCTTGTGCAATACCAGCAGGGATATTACGGTTCTGCGCCAGTTTATCTACATTCTTTTGCAAATCAGCTTGCAACAGTACCAATTCTTTAATTTTCAAATTGTTTTCCGACCCATCAATGATATATCCCGTGGCAAAATCATCAACCGACGCCTTAATTGAAACAGTTTCCGTAGAATCAACTGCAAAGTTTATCACTTTATGTTCCAAACGCAAACGGTAAAACTCAGGAGATTCCGGACGCTTCTGCGCAAAACTAAAACTTCCGCTACTACCCAATTTAGTTGAATCAAGCACAACTATGCCGTTCAGCCCTGATGCTTCCAGATAAAGGGTCTTATCCCCACCGCCATTAACTTCACCCCGAACTTTGAATTTTGCTTCATCATTGCAGGCGCTCAATCCTATCAACAGAAGTGCGAGCAAAAAATATGCATTCTTTTTCATCGCTAAAATTAGTATAAATGTGTGTTCTCTTAAATAAATTCTGATGCAAAGATACGTCTTTTCACGGTTTGTCAAAGCATTTATCTACCTTCTTACACATTAAAATGAAAAAAAACAGTAATATAGATAACTTTTTATCTCATTCTCACCAAATTAGAAGAATATTTATCTATCTTTGCACGAATTTTAGACGAAAAATACATTAAAACATTTTTTATGATCAATCCTATAATTAAGACGATCGAGCTTCCTGATGGTAGAACCATCACGCTCGAAACGGGAAAGCTGGCAAAACAGGCAGACGGTTCTGTAATGCTTCGCATGGGTAATACCATGTTGCTAGCTACTGTTTGTGCAGCAAAAGATGCAGTTCCCGGTACAGATTTCATGCCCCTTCAGGTAGAGTATAAAGAAAAGTATTCAGCATTTGGACGTTTTCCCGGTGGCTTTACCAAAAGAGAAGGCAAAGCTTCGGATTATGAAATCCTGACTTGCCGCCTGGTAGACCGCGCATTACGCCCTTTATTCCCCGATAATTTCCATGCAGAGGTTTACGTAAACATTGTCCTTTTCTCGGCCGATGGAGTAGACATGCCTGACGCATTAGCTGGATTAGCAGCTTCGGCAGCACTGGCTGTTTCCGACATTCCTTTTGGCGGACCAATCTCCGAAGTACGTGTAGCACGTATTGACGGACAGTTTGTCATCAACCCTACTTTCGAACAGCTAGAAAAGGCAGACATGGACTTGATGGTAGCCGCTACTTACGACAATATCATGATGGTGGAAGGAGAAATGCTGGAAGTCAGCGAACAAGATTTGCTAGAAGCCATGAAAGCTGCCCACGAAGCCATCAAAGTGCATTGCAAGGCACAGATGGAGCTGATGGAAGAAGTCGGTTCTACCGTAAAACGCGAATATTGCCACGAAGAAAACGACGAAGATTTGCGCAAGGCTGTACACGAGGCTTGTTACAACAATGCCTATGCCATTGCCGCTTCAGGTAACAGAAACAAACACGAACGCCAGAATGCCTTCGATGCAATCCGCGATGAATTCAAAGCTCAATTCACAGAAGAGGAATTGGAAGAAAAAGGTGCATTAATAGACCGCTATTATCATGATGTGGAAAAAGAAGCCATGCGCCGTTGCATTTTGGACGAAGGAAAACGTCTGGACGGACGTAAAACAACAGAGATCCGCCCCATTTGGTGTGAAGTAGGCTACCTGCCTGGTCCTCACGGATCCGCCATTTTTACTCGTGGCGAGACGCAATCGCTGACATCTGTTACTTTGGGAACCAAACTGGATGAAAAGCTGGTAGACGATGTATTGGATCAGCACAAAGAGCGTTTCTTGCTACACTACAATTTCCCTCCATATTCTACAGGTGAAGCCAAAGCACAGCGTGGCGTAGGACGCCGCGAAATCGGACACGGCCACTTGGCATGGCGTGCCTTGAAAGGCCAGATCCCGGCTAATTATCCTTACACAGTACGCGTTGTATCCGACATAATGGAATCAAACGGTTCCTCTTCTATGGCTACCGTTTGTGCGGGTACCTTAGCCTTGATGGATGCCGGCGTAGCCATGAAGAAACCCGTTTCAGGTATCGCAATGGGACTGATCAAGAATGCAGGCGAAGAAAAATACGCCGTATTGTCCGACATCTTGGGTGACGAAGACCACTTGGGCGATATGGACTTTAAAGTAACAGGTACGCGTGATGGTATCACTGCTACGCAGATGGATATTAAAGTAGACGGCTTATCTTTCGAAATTCTAGAAAAAGCATTATTGCAGGCTAAAGAAGGCCGTGAGCACATTCTGGAGAAACTGACCGAATGCATTGCCGAGCCTCGTGCCGACCTGAAACCTCATGCACCACGCATTGAAACCATGACCATTCCTAAAGAATTCATTGGAGCTGTCATCGGACCGGGCGGAAAAATCATTCAAGGCATGCAAGAAGAAACCGGAGCCACCATCACTATTGAAGAAATTGACGGAGTGGGCCGTATCGAAATTGCCGGAACGAACAAGAAATGCATCGATGATGCCGTACGTATGATCAAAGGTATCGTAGCTGTGCCCGAAGTAGGTGAAGTGTACACAGGTAAGATCCGTTCAGTAATGCCCTATGGTGTATTCGTAGAATTCTTGCCGGGTAAAGACGGATTGTTACATATCTCCGAAATAGCTTGGAAACGCCTGGAAACCATCGAGGAATCCGGACTGAAAGAAGGCGACGAGATAGAAGTGAAACTGCTGGATATTGATCCTAAAACCGGCAAGTTCAAACTGTCTCACAAAGTATTGCTTCCCCGTCCTGAAAAACAGAAATAAAGAAACAAGATGCAAGAAGTGCCATCCTACCTTTGAGGTGCGGATGGCACTTCTTTTTCTAAGTCTATAGCTATGGCATCAAGGTAACAGTTCTTATTCCTGAACTTCAAAGTCTTCCTTGCCTACTCCGCAAAGAGGACATACCCAGTCTTCAGGAATATCTTCGAAAGCTGTTCCCGGTGCAATGCCACCTTCCGGATCGCCCTCGGCAGGATCATAGACCCAGCCGCATACTGTGCAAACATACTTTTTCATCATGGTCTTTGCTTTTAATGTTATTATTCATCTATTATTTTTAAGTGCCTCTTTTCCTTATAAACAAGAAGAAAATAAAATTTGTTCATGCCTGAAAAAGAAAAAAGCACCTATACCGCCCCATCCTGTCACACATACGTACGTATAAACGCCGCGACCTGTTTCAAACGATCACTTCGCATACACAAAATCCGCTCTTTACACTTGCGGTCGACACACCAGATTCACGAACTCCTCCATACCTTCGGAAGCCCCCTTCCGAATGACATGCACCGGACGCCCCGAGGCTATGGCCACTTCTTTGGGATCGATCAGATAAACCGGGACATGAGCAGGTACATAGTTCAGCAGACCTGCCGCCGGATACACATTCAGCGAAGTCCCGATAATTAAAAAAAGATCTGCTTTTTCTGCATAATCAATGGCGGTTTCAATCATAGGCACCGCCTCGCCAAACCACACGATGAAGGGGCGAAGCTGAGAACCATCACCGGCTAGATCACCCATTTGCACTTCATAATTTTTCGGCTTCAGTTCCTTTATGTAAACAGGATTATTAGGTTGCCGACTTGATGTCACTTTAGTCAGCTCGCCATGCAAATGGATCACATTCGAACTGCCGGCCCGTTCGTGCAGGTTATCCACATTCTGGGTAATCACTGTCACATGGTAGTGGTCCTCCAGCCCCACCAGCAGTTCATGCCCGCGATTCGGTTTCACAGAAAGCAACTGCCTGCGCCGCTCATTATAAAAACGGACAACCAGCTCCGGATTGACCGCATATCCTTCCGGAGTAGCAACCTGCTCCACCGGATACTGCTCCCACAAACCACCCGCATCGCGAAACGTACTGATGCCACTTTCGGCACTCATACCGGCACCAGTCAAAACAACCAAATTCTTCATATTCAACCTCCTATTTTTAACAAAACGCACAAAAATAAGAAAAATTAAATTGGTAAAGACAGATTCATTCAAATAAAACCCCTACCTTTGTACGTTTTGTATAAAAACAGCTTATTAAATAAATAGTTATGGATAAATTCAGTTACGCCATCGGCCTGGGCATAGGCCAAAATTTATTGAGCATGGGTGCTCAAGGTATTAATGTGGAAGACTTTGCTCAAGCAATCAAAGACGTATTAGATAGAAAAGAAACAGCTATCAGCCACAACGAAGCCCGCGAAATAGTAAACAAGTACTTCGAGGAATTGGAAGCCAAGATGAATGCAGAAAACATAGAGAAAGGCAAATCCTTCCTAGAAGAAAATGCCAAGCGGCCAGGTGTGATAACATTGCCAAGCGGTTTGCAATATGAAGTAATCACAGAAGGTAATGGAAAAAAACCAAGTGCCACCGATCGTGTGAAGTGTCATTATGAAGGTACTTTAATTGACGGAACCTTGTTCGACAGCTCCATCAAGCGCGGCGAACCAGCCATATTTGGAGTAAACCAAGTTATCAAAGGATGGGTAGAAGCTCTCCAGCTGATGACAGAAGGTGCCAAGTGGAAACTGTTTATTCCTTCAGAACTGGCTTACGGCGCACAACAGGCAGGCGAAATGATCCCTCCTCACAGTACGCTGATCTTTGAAGTAGAATTAATCGAAGTATTATAATTATAAAAAAAAGCATTTAAGGCAAATGAAAAAAATTAATTTCTTGGCAGCAGTTGCTGCCGCAGCCAGCTTGGCTTCTTGTACAGCCCAAGCACCGAAGGCAAACATGAAAAATGACGTAGACTCACTGTCATACATGATGGGGATCACTAACACACAAGGTTTGGACATGTACATGACTCAACAACTGGGAGTGGACACAGCTTATATAGCCGATTTCATCAAAGGTGTGAAAGAAGGAGCCGGCAAGACAAGTCCTAAAGACGTAGCCTACATGGCAGGTCTTCAGATTGGTCAGCAAGTGGGAGGCCGCATGTTCGACATGATGAGCCAACGTATCTTCGGAAACGATTCTGCTCAAAGCTTAAGCAGAGACAACTTCTTGGCAGGTTTTATAGCTGCTTTACAGAAAAAAGGCCTGAATGTCACTATGGAAGAAGCCAATACATACGTTCAGACCAAAGCCGAAGCCATCAGAGCAAAAGCTACAGAAGCACAGTATGCTGAAAACAAAGCTGCCGGCGAAAAGTTCTTGGCCGAAAACGCAAAGAAAGAAGGTGTTAAAACCACACCCAGCGGTTTGCAATATAAAATAATCAAGGAAGGTAAGGGTGCAGTTCCCACCGACTCATCTACTGTGAAAGTACACTATAAAGGAACATTGATCGATGGAACTCAGTTCGATAGCTCATACGATCGCAAAGAGCCAACTAGCTTCAAAGCCAATCAAGTGATTAAAGGATGGACCGAAGCGCTGACAATGATGCCTGTAGGTTCCAAGTGGGAACTTTATATTCCTCAGGATTTGGCCTATGGCGCACGTGAAACCGGTGCTCAAATCAAACCTTTCTCTACATTGATTTTCGAAGTGGAATTGCTTGAAATCGAAAAGTAAAGAGAAATAACCCTTTCCAATCAGGAAGGATCACACACAATTCTTCCTGATTGTCTTTTAATACAAATGACGCAAATGCCGGACCCTTATTGATTCCATCGCATTTGCGTCATTTTATATCTATTCCTTAGACTTGACCCAGAGAAATCAGCTTTTCTTCTCCTTCATGTCCGTACGTGCCTCAACTACATTGACCACATAGTCTGCCAGCTTTTCACATTCGCTGATAATGTCCATGTAATGCACTCCCATCTGGTAGTTGTATTCCTTATTATTCACGTCCAGTATATTCTGGTTCTTCAGCTGATTACGGTAATTATTGATTTCATTCTCGATATTGAACGACTTATTAGGATCTACCAGATGATGTTCGTCCTCTTCCAGCGACACCATTTGTCCCAATGCATCATCCGTCAACTGAAGCATCTGATGGATATGGTCGTATTGCTTTTCTGTGAAGTCCTCATTTCCTCTGAACTTATGATTGATAGTACGTGCCAGATGATAGCAGCTGTCGCCAATACTTTCCAGTTCTGTCACTTCGCGCAACATGGTTCGTATCTTCAACTTACTTTCCGAACTCAGGCGGCCTTCGGACACTGCGTTCAGATAATTGGCTATCTCCAGTTCCATATTGTCACTGATATTCTCGTATTTCTCTATCCGGCTGAACAACTTGTTGAAATCGTTCTCGTTCGTAGTATGCAACAAATTGCGCACCATGCCAAACATGCGACGAGTACGTTCGGCAAACAGATTGATTTCTTTCCTTGCCTGAACAATAGACAACTCGGCTGTAGACAACATGCCGGCAGTAATAAAACGCAAACGAAATTCCTCTTCATCTTCCTTCGGCTTGATAACCCAGCAAACTACCCGCTCAATGGGTTTGATAAACCATATCAAGATCAATACATTGCAGATATTGAAGGCCGTGTGGAAAGCAGACAATTTATAAGTGACAGCCACTTCTGGCGATACGCCCGGAAACAAATGGTCAATCGCACCACTCACCATGTCAACAAACGAATGAAACACGCACAAGATCCACAATACTCCGAATATGTTGAAAATAAAATGTGCCAATGCCGCCCGCCTTGCCTGCGCATTTGCAGTCAAAGCTGCTATATTGGAAGTAACCGTGGTACCGATATTCTCGCCCATCACCAACGCAATACCCAGATACAAATCGAGCACGCCACTCGAACAAAGAATCAGTGTAATGGCCATAACCGCGGCAGAAGACTGCGCACACATCGTAATCACGCCTCCTATCAGCAAGAACAACAAAGTGGATAGGAAACCCCATTCCTTGCAAGAAGTGATAAAATCGATGATAGCGGCATTATGTTCCAAATCCATGTGCATGGCGTTTTCACGCAAAGTGGTCAATCCCAAAAACATGAATGCAAAACCAAATACAAACTCACCGAATGATTTCTTCTGACTCTTTTTAGAGAAAATAAGAGGGATTGCCAAGGCAAAGATAGGAAAAATCAAATTGTTCATGTCTATCTGAAAACCAAAGACAGACATAATCCAAGCAGTCACCGTAGTACCGACATTGGCACCCATGATTACAGATATGGCCTGGCCTAATGTCAACAGTCCCGCATTGACAAAACTGACAGTCATCACCGTAGTGGCCGTAGAAGACTGTACAGAAGCAGTCACAAAAGTACCGGTCAGCAGTCCGGTGAACCGATTGGTGGTCATTGCCCCCAGAACATGGCGCAAATGTCCGCCTGTTAGTTTTTGCAAGGCCTCGCTCATGGTTTTCATACCATACATTAAAAGTGCCAGCGAGCCTATCAGTTTCAAAAAAACAAATATTGACATGTGGATTCTCTTTTATTTATATTCTCTTCTTTACTCTTATTATTAAAAAACACAAAGGCATATCCCCTTCATTCCTTGCCGGATGAGAGTCTTATGCCCTGCATTATGTGATAAATCTGTCTATCATGGTCTATCTGGATCAAGCTTTCTTTTCCTTTATATTACTGCTGGCTTCCACCACATTTACCACATAGTCTCCTAACTTTTCACACTCGCCGATGATGTCCATATAGTGTACTCCCATCTGGTAATCATACTCCTTATTATTCACATCCACCACATTCTGATTTTTAAGCTGGCTGCGGTAATTGTTTATCTCATGCTCTATATTGAACGACTTGTTCACATCCACCACATGATACTCATCCTCTACAACCAGTAGCATCTGTGACAAAGCCTTGTCGGCCAACTGAAACATCTGATGAATATGTTCGTACTGTTTAGGAGTAAAATCTATCTCGCTACGATGCTTACGGTTGATGGTGCGAGCCAGATTGTAACAACTGTCTCCGATGCTTTCGATCTCGGTCACCTCGCGAAGCATAGCCCTGATCTGCAACTTACTTTCCGAACTTAAACGGCCATCGGACACTTGATTCAGGTAGTTGGCTATCTCTACTTCCATGTTGTCGCTGATATTTTCATATTTCTCAATGCGACTGAACAACTTGTTGAAATCATTATCGTTCGTAGTATGAAGCAGGTCGCCCACCATGGCAAACATACGGTGGGTGCGCTCTGCAAAGAGATTGATTTCCTTTCGGGCCTGCAAAATAGAAAGTTCCGCTGTCGAAAGCATACCGCCCGTAATAAAGCGCAGACGATATTCCTCGTCCTGTTCCCGCTGTGGGATGATCTTGCAGACCGTGGTTTCTATCAGTTTCACAAACCAGATAAGCAGCAACACATTACATATATTAAAAGCAGTATGGAAAGCCGACAGTTTGAAAGATACGGCTACGGCTTGATCGGCGGTACGCATGATGTCATCTACAAACCAAGACACTCCCATAGTAAACGGCTTGAAGAGGCACAGCACCCAAATAACGCCAAACACATTGAACACCAAATGAGCCAATGCTGCCCGCCGAGCCGGCGTATTGGCTGTCAGCGCCGCCAGATTGGCCGTAATGGTGGTACCGATGTTCTCGCCCAACACCAAAGCTGCTCCCAGCTCAAAACTGATCCAGCCATTGGCACACATGATCAAGGTAATGGCCATAGTGGCTGCCGACGCCTGTACGATCATGGTCAGCACCGTACCGATAGCAACAAACAAAATGACGGAGCCGAACCCCATATCAACGTAGTTCTGAACAAAAGACAGCATTTCGGGGTTCTTACTTAAGTCAGGAGCATTCGCTTTCAATAAAGAAAGGCCCATAAACAAAAAAGAGAAACCGAATATAAACTCCCCAATGGATTTACGGTTACTCTTTCCTGAAAATAATAAAGGTACGCCAATTGCCAGTAACGGAAGCGCCATCGCGGCAATATCGACTTTGAAGCCTAGCGCGGATATAATCCATGCGGTGACAGTAGTACCGATATTCGCCCCCATGATGACTCCGATAGACTGCGAAAGCGTCAGAAGGCCGGCATTGACGAAACTTACTACCATGACGGTAGTGGCCGAAGAGGATTGGATTAACGCGGTGATAAGCACACCAGTCAATACCCCGGTTACCCGATTGGTGGTCATCGCCGTGAGGATTTTGCGCAACCTGTCGCCTGCAAATTTTTGCAGCCCCTCACTCATGATTTTCATTCCGTAAAGGAACAGTGCCAGTGAGCCTAGCAACTTTAAGAAATCATAAAAAGAATACTCCATCTTTAATTAGTTTAGTAGGAATTGGCAAATTACCTTTTTATTCCGTAATTTTCAGCGCATTTTCACTACGTTAATAATAATAATAATGATTATGATACAAATATATTGCAAAAATAACAATATTTCAGAGAACTTCCCAATCGGAAGCTCACTTTTGGATATTTATAATGGTTTTAATTTAGACATCCCGTACGGACCGGTCAGCGCCAAGGTTAATAATAAGGTGGAAGGACTCAACTACCAGGTGTATAACAACAAGGATATAGAATTCCTGAACATACTCAGCCCTTCGGGGATGCGCACTTACGTCCGCTCGCTGTGCTTTGTATTGTGCAAAGCGGTAGAAGACTTATATCCCGAAGGCAGAATCATGTTGGAACATCCCGTCTCTAAAGGATATTATTGCGACTTGCAGATAGGGCGGGAAATCGATACGGAAGACATCAGGCACATCAAGCAACGGATGAAGGAAATTGTAGCTGCCGATATTCCCTTCCAGCGTTTTGAGTGCCACACATCGGAAGTGGTGGAACAATTCCGTCGGAAAGGAATGACAGACAAGGTGAAACTGCTTGAGACCTCGGGCGAACTCTATTCCTATTATTATACGCTGGAAGATACCATCGACTATTATTATGGCAGCCTGCTGCCCAGTAGCGGATATATCCGCAATTTCGACATTGTGAAATACGATGACGGCCTGTTGCTGCGGGTGCCCAAACGCCAACATCCGCAGCAACTGGAGGAAGTGGTGCGGCAAGAAAAAATGCTGGAAGTATTCAAGGAACACCGCCGCTGGAACCAGATTCTGGGCGTAGGAACAGTGGGCGATTTCAATGTGGCCTGCAACAAAGGCTATGCCACCGACCTGATCAATGTATCCGAAGCATTACAGGAAAAGAAAATCTCCAATATAGCCGATGAAATCTATCGCAAAGGGAAAAACGGGCAAGGAGTGAAACTGGTGCTCATCTCCGGCCCGTCTTCTTCGGGCAAGACTACTTTCAGCAAAAGGCTCAGCATCCAGCTGATGGCAAACGGGCTGAAGCCCTACCCTATCTCGCTGGACAATTATTTTGTCGACCGCGAGAATACTCCGAAAGACGAGAAAGGCGACTATGACTACGAATCACTGTATGCGCTCGATCTGGAATTCTTCAACTCTCAGTTACAACAATTGCTCCGCGGCGAAGAAGTGGAACTGCCCCGGTTCAACTTTACCACCGGCAAAAGAGAATTCCAAGGTGACAAACTGAAAGTGGACGACCACATGATCTTGATCCTGGAAGGAATCCATGCGCTCAATCCCGAGCTTACCCCTCATATCCCTGCCGAAAACAAATACAAAATCTACGTATCGGCTCTGACCACCATCCTGCTGGACAACCATAATTACATCCCGACCACCGATAACCGACTGCTGCGCCGCATCATCCGCGATTACAAATACCGCGGTTACTCTGCCGAAGAAACCATCAGAAGATGGCCCAGCGTGCGCGAGGGGGAAGAGAAGTGGATATTCCCGTATCAGGAGAATGCAGACGCCATGTTCAATTCTGCCCTGCTGTTCGAACTGGCAGTCATGAAAGATTACGCCATACCCATTCTGAGAAATGTGCCCAACAACAAACCGGAATACTCTGAGGCCTACCGCCTGCGCAAGTTCCTGGAATATTTTGCCTCGGTACAGGACAAGGAACTCCCTCCCACTTCGTTGCTGAGAGAATTCCTAGGCGGAAGCAGTTTCCGCTACTGATTTCCCCCTTTTCAAGAGGACAAAAACGCCGCTGTTTAGGGCCGACGGCCGCGGTGAAAAACACGTACGTACGTGTGGGCTCACACATACGTACGTGTAGGCCTACACATACGGCCGCGTAGGGTCACACGTACGTACGTGTTTTTCGAGGTGGCAGAACGGGTGTTTTTCAACGCCTTTTTTCGATGCCACAGCCGTGTCATAAAGAAAATTTAAGCCCCCCTCTCCGAAAATTATCCCGGGAAAAAGGAAGATTATTACAATACAAATACGTATTTTTGCCGCAATAAACCAAGGAAACAAAACAAAGAATATGGCACAAGGCTCACGTCAAATACAAACACAAGCCCAACAACAGATACAAACCCTGTCTCCACAACAAATACTGGTGGTAAAACTGTTGGAGCTACCCACTATAGAGCTGGAGGAACGCATCCATTCCGAAATTTTGGATAATCCGGCCCTAGAGGAAGGGAAGGAAACGCCCGAAAATGAAAATGACGACACGGAATACGCAACCGATGAAGAAGGAAATGCCGAAGCCGGCGAGGACCTGTCGTTGGGCGACTACAGAAATGAAGACGACATACCCGACTATAAATTACAAGAGCATAACCAGTCGAAAGAAGGAGTGGCCGAAGAAATTCCTTTTTCAGACGCCGTGTCCTTTTATGAAATCCTAAAAGACCAGTTGCAGATGCAAGAACTCGCTCCGGAAGAAAACGAAATAGCCGAATACCTGATCGGATCACTGGACGATGACGGGTTGCTGCGTAAAAACATGGAAGCCATCGTGGACGAACTTGCCATCTACCGGGGCATCTACACCGACGAGGACGAGCTGAACCGCATACTGAAAATAGTGCAAGACTTCGACCCCGCAGGCATCGGTGCCCGCAACCTGCAAGAATGCCTTCTGCTACAGATACAAAGAAAAAACGACTCGCCTCTGAAACAAACCGAACAAGGCATCATCGGCAGATGCTTCGAAGAGTTTACCCGCAAGAATAAAGAAAAGATCATCCAAAAGCTGAACATCAGCGAAGAACAATATAACGAAGCCGTAGCCGATCTCACCAAGCTGAATCCCCGTCCGGGCAGCTCGCTGGGCGAAGTGATAGGAAAGAACATGCAGCAAATCATCCCCGATTTCATTGTCGAGACCTACGAAGACGGTACCATTGCCCTGAACCTGAACAACCGCAATGTGCCCGAACTGCGCCTGAGCCGGCAATTTACCGAACTGCTGGACGAACACACCCGCAACAAGGACAACCAAAGCAAGGCCTCGAAGGACGCACTGATGTTTTTGAAACAGAAAGTGGACGCCGCACAAGGCTTCATCAATGCGGTGAAGCAGCGCCAGCAGACATTGCTCATCACCATGCAAGCCATCATAGACATTCAGCGCCCCTTCTTTCTGGAAGGCAATGAATCACTACTGAAACCCATGATACTGAAAGATGTAGCCGAACGCGCCGCTCTGGACATCTCTACCATATCACGCGTAAGCAACAGCAAGTACGTACAGACCAACTATGGCATTTACTCGCTAAAGTTCTTCTTCAGCGACGGCTATACCACCGAGGACGGCGAAGAACTCTCCGTCCGCGAAATCAAACGCATACTGAAAGAATGCGTGGACACCGAAAACAAAGAGAACCCCTACACCGATGACGAACTGACAGAAATACTGAAATCGAAAGGCTATCCCATAGCCCGCCGCACCGTAGCCAAATACCGCCAGCAACTCAACATACCGGTGGCACGATTAAGAAGATAAAATCAAGTCAATATGGAAGCAAACAAAACAACCGAAATAACAACGCCAGCCCGAAAGGATAGTCCGCTCGAAATCAGTTCGCGCATCATATCAGGCATATTCACCCCCTTTATGATTCCCTTTGTGGCATTCTTCCTGCTCTTTTTCTTTACCTATCTTCGCATCATGCCCCTTCAGTACAAGCTGGTGGTGCTGGGCATCGTTTATTGTTTCACCATACTGATGCCGATGCTCGCCATCTATCTGTTTCAGAAAATAAACGGCTGGAGCATCCGCGAACTGGGACATCGCGAAAAACGCTTTATCCCCTACGCACTGACCATCGCCAGCTATGTCACCTGCCTCATCACCATGTACAAGATCCATCTACCCCGCTCCCTATCCGGCATTATTGTGGCTGCCCTGATATGCATGATACTTTGCACATTGATCAATTTCAAATGGAAAATCAGCACCCACGTGGCAAGCAGCGGCATGATGGTAGGCGGCCTGCTGTCCTACAGTTTCCTGTTCAACTTCAATCCCGTATGGTGGCTCTGCTTTTTCATTTTGCTATCCGGAATGCTGGGCACAGCCCGAATTATCGTAAAACAACATACATTATTAGAAGTTTTAGCCGGATTTGTGATCGGATTGTTTTGCGGTGTCACCGGAATTTTGTTTATTTGAAGCAAATTTAGTATTAACCTTATAAACTGAAAGCATTATGGAATTTCCAAGCAACGTAAAGTATACCAAAGAACACGAATGGATACGAGTAGAAGGTGATATCGCATACGTAGGCATCACGGATTACGCACAAGAACAATTGGGCGACATCGTATTCGTAGACATCACCACCGAAGGAGAAACTCTGGAAAAAGAAGAGGTCTTCGGCACCATTGAAGTAGTAAAAACCATTTCAGACCTGTTCCTCCCTGTTGCAGGAGAAGTGTTGGAACAAAACGAAGCCTTGGCCGACAACCCCGAACTGGTAAATACAGACCCGTATGGCGAAGGATGGCTGATTAAAATAAAGCCCAACGACACAAACGACGTGAACGACCTGCTGGATGCCGAAGCATACAAGGCAATGGTCAACGAATGACATACAAGTCTACTCAGAAAAACTATTCAGGCGCGGATGGCGCGGGCTTTCACGGACATGATCAGACCAAGTCCGGAAACTCCGTGTAATCCGTGCCTGAAGTAAATAAATAAACCAAACTATAATCCAAAACAATGAAACCTATCGTAAGTATTATCATGGGCAGCACCTCCGACCTTCCGGTAATGGAAAAAGCTGCCAAATTGCTGGACGAAATGCACGTACCCTTCGAAATGAACGCACTCTCGGCCCACCGTACTCCCGAAGCTGTGGAGGATTTTGCCAAGAACGCCGCCAGCCGTGGCATTAAAGTAATTATTGCCGCTGCCGGAATGGCCGCCGCATTGCCCGGCGTCATTGCCGCCAATACCACACTGCCCGTTATCGGTGTACCCGTCAAAGGCTCTGTACTGGACGGAGTGGACGCACTTTATTCCATCATACAGATGCCTCCCGGCATCCCCGTAGCTACCGTAGCCATCAACGGAGCCATGAACGCCGCCATCCTGGCCGTACAGATGCTGGCACTGAGCGATACGGAACTGGCAACCAAATTTGCCGACTACAAAAACGGCCTGAAACAGAAAATAGTGAAAGCCAACGAGGAACTGAAAGAAGTCAAGTTCGAATACAAAACAAATTAACAGATAGCTTTCCCGCTTTTGGCAAGGGGGGACATTCCCCCTCCCGAAAGTTTGGCGCATCCCATCCCGGGAAACAGAACCGCGCCAAGATGTTTGTGTGTACACTCACCCTCATATTAACTATTAATCACCAATTCCTACAAAATGGATTTATTCAATTACTCCCGACGCGAATCATCCGAGGTCCATATTGGAGCTACCCCTCTGGGGGGCGACAACCCCATCCGCATCCAAAGCATGACAAACACTGTGACGATGGACACCGACGCCTGTGTGAAACAGGCCAAAAGCATCATAACGGCTGGCGGTGAATATGTTCGTCTTACCACACAAGGAGTGCGCGAAGCCGAGAACCTGAAATACATCAATAGCGGACTACGCGCTCAAGGATACGACACCCCCCTGGTGGCCGATGTGCATTTCAATCCCAAAGTGGCCGATGTAGCAGCACTATATGCCGAAAAAGTACGCATCAATCCAGGAAACTATGTCGATCCGGGACGCACGTTCCGCAAACTGGAATATACCGACGAAGAGTACGCACAGGAAATAGAAAAAATACGCACCCGGTTCGTGCCGTTTCTGAATATCTGTAAGGAAAACCATACCGCCATCCGCATCGGAGTAAATCACGGTTCCTTGTCGGACCGCATCATGTCGCGCTATGGAGATACGCCCCAAGGTATGGTAGAATCATGTATGGAATTCCTTCGCATCTGCGTGGCAGAACATTTCAGCAATGTGGTCATTTCCATCAAGGCGTCAAACACCGTGGTGATGGTCACAACCGTCCGCCTGCTGGTAGACGAAATGGAAAAAGAAGGCATGGCCTTCCCGCTCCATCTGGGAGTGACCGAAGCCGGCGATGGCGAAGACGGACGAATAAAATCCGCTTTGGGAATAGGCGCGCTGCTGGCCGACGGAATGGGCGACACTATCCGTGTCTCGCTGAGCGAAGCACCGGAAGCCGAAATACCGGTAGCACGCAAACTGATAAACTATGTACTTGCCCATGCAGACCACCCTTTTATTCCAGGAAAACCTGCATCACAGTTCGACTACCTATCCCCCAGCCGCCGCAAGACCCGGGCCGTACGGAATATCGGAGGCGACAACCTGCCCGTAGTGATAGCCGAACGGCTGGAAGGCTCGTCCGACACCAACCCACAGTTCAAACCCGACTATATCTATTGCGGCGGCAACATGCCCGATTCGCGAGATGAAAATATGACCTATTTGATAGACGCCAACGAATGGAATCCCAACGACAAGAACGTCTATCCGGCATTCAACTACCAGCAGATGATCGAACTGCATCACACAGACGCCGAGCTGAAATTCCTGTTCCTGCCCTATATGGCAATGAACGACGAAGTCATAGCCGCACTCAAGCTACATCCCGAAGTGGTGATTATCGCCCAAAGCAATCATCCCAACCGCCTCGGTGAATACCGGGCCATGGCCCACGAACTGATGAATGAAGGTCTGGAAAACCCTATTGTATTCTTCCAGTTCTATCAGGAAACAGAAGCGGAAAATCTACAGATTAAAGCAGCAGCCGATATGGGCGCATTGATCTTTGACGGGCTTTGCGACGGCATCTTCTTGTATAATCAAGGCCCAATAGCACACACTGTGATTGATGCCACCGCATTCGGCATCCTGCAGGCAGGCAGAGTCAGAACCAGTAAGACCGAGTACATCTCATGCCCGGGATGTGGACGCACCTTATACGATCTGGAATCGACCATTGCCCGCATCAAAGCAGCCACTTCACACCTGAAAGGCCTGAAGATCGGTATCATGGGATGCATTGTCAACGGTCCTGGCGAAATGGCAGACGCCGACTATGGCTATGTGGGTGCAGGACGCGGAAAGATCAGCCTCTACAAGAAAAAAGAATGCATAGAGAAAAACATACCCGAGGAACAAGCCGTCGACAAACTGATAGAACTCATAAAAGCCAACGGTGACTATACGGAGAAATAAGAAAATCTATATGGACTACCAACAAATACTGGAGAATATTTATCAGGAAATCAAGCCTTACACCTCCGTCGGTCAACAGGCAGACTACATTCCGGCACTTGCTAAAATCAATCCCGATCAATTTGGCATGTGCATCCATACTATACAGGGAGAGACATTCAAATATGGAGAAGCAACTACCAACTTCTCCATACAAAGTATCTCGAAAGTATTCTCGCTGGCCATGTGTCTGAGCCTCGAAGGAGACAGCCTGTGGAAAAGGGTGGGAAAAGAGCCTTCGGGCACAGCTTTCAACTCACTGGTGCAATTGGAAGCGGAAAAAGGAATTCCGAGAAATCCGTTCATCAATGCAGGTGCCATCGTAATGACCGACATTCTGCTAAACCATCTGAAACATCCCGAAGAGGAATATCTCCGCTTTGTCCGTGCCGTGAGCGGTAACAGCCAGACAAATTATAACAAGGAAGTGGCAATGTCCGAACGCGAGAACGGCTATCTGAACGCATCCATCGCCAATCTGCTGAAGTATCATCGTAACATAGACAACGACATAGAACGTGTACTCCGCTTCTATTTCTTGCAATGCTCTATTGAAATGAGCTGCTATGACTTGTCACAAGCATTCCTGCCCTTTGCCAATCACAAACAAACTTTTTCATTCGAAGGTATCACATTGACCGCATCCCAAGTGAAACGTATCAATGCCATCATGCAGACCTGTGGCTTTTATGATGAGGCCGGAGAATTTTCCTACCTGGTGGGTCTGCCGGGAAAAAGCGGTGTGGGAGGCGGCATAGCGGCTGTTTATCCGCAACGATATTCAGTGGCAGTGTGGAGTCCTAGGCTGAACCGGAAAGGAAACTCGGTAATGGGAATCAAGGCACTGGAACTGCTGACCACACAGACACAGGAGTCTATTTTCTGAAAAACAAAAGAGAGAACACCCATTACTTCATCAGCAATCTGTTCTCTCTTTATTCACATCAATCAACATGTAGTCATCCTGCTACCGGAGTAACTTCACTTCGCCGGGAGCCGGAGAATTGACAGCGCGCGGATGCAGCATATCTTTACTAAACTGGTTCTGACCCTTTATACATAAATACCAATTACCATCAATCTTCACAGGATTAAACATAAAAGCCATAGCCGGCACATTCCCATTTATATCCTTCTTTGCAAATTCAATCTTATATTTAAGATCGTTGCATCCTTGAGTGGAAAAGGTAAAATGTTCCAGGCGGTAATCCATAACGGGGAAAGTACTAAAATGTCTTCTCAACTCCTCTGCATCTTCACCGGTAAGTTTCATCACCACACCTCCTTTCATCACATAAAGCATTTCCAAAGCTGCTTCCACATTTCTTGCTTTCAAGCTATCCATACACCGCTGAGACATCTCAACAACAGTGATAGAATCTGTCCGTGTCAATGATTCTACAAATTCTTTTTCTGCATCAGCATACGTTTTCATACGTTCTTTTGTTTCTTTCCGACCACATGAAAACAACAGGCAACTTACCCAAAAAACAAAAACGATTTTATCTATTCTCATTTGTGATACAATCAAGATTAATAATAAAAGGTGCGTTGTTATTGCCAACGCACCTTTCATCCTATTTAATTGTCAATAATGCAATATCCGTTTTGATTACTGATTTGCTTTTGTTGATTCAACATCACACTTAGCAACAGCTTTCAAAGTACCCCAGTAGTAAGTGATTTCCACCGGAATCCACAATGTGAACTTCTGAACATTACCTTCATTGTTCTTATAAACAATCTTAGTAGTATTCAACGCATCAACTGTTGTAATATCTACCACATTGTCTTGAACTCCTGTACCTGTTACAGACAGTTCCAGCTTATTAGTTACTTCAGAAACTTTCTTTCTAGTACCGGTCAAGTCACATTCTGCATTGTCGATATCAACTTTGATTGTTTCGAATTTATAATAAGGATACAGTTCTACACCATTTTCTTCAGCACTTTTGTATGCACCAGCAGCATTCTTAACAAGCAAAGCCTCTTCACGCCAGTCTTTCAAGTCGAACAAATCGCCCAATACAATAGAAGAACCATTTGCCTGAGCATCGATAAACTTAGCTTGATCACCATCAAGAACATCAACCGGACGTAAGAAACGTACTTTGAAACTTTCTGTACCTAATGCCAATTTACATTCACCATAAGTAGCAACGATATCAACATTTGCAAAATGCTTAGGAACCAAGTGACCATACAAGTTCAACAGCTTCTTGGCGCTCGGTGTAGTAGCATAAGTAAGAGTTCCGTTAGCATCAATTGAAGCGACAAGTTCTGTACCAACATACAATTCGGTAGGATTGGCACCACGAACCAACTGATACTTAACAGCTGCATCATTAGGATCAACAATTTCAGGCTGTTCTGCAGCAAATTCATAAGAATAAGCAGTACCCAAAGTAGTCAAATCATAATATTGATTTTGAGTAGCAGTAGTCTTGGTAATCTTAACCACATTGCCTTCAAAGTTATCATCCAAATCCTTAGAATAATTCTCTACTGTCTTATCATCATCAGTAGTAGGTCTCGGAACATTCATACGTATAGTATCTCTCTTGGCTACAGTAGCTTCAGAAGTAGGATACCAATAAGCCTTGATCTTGTCGCCGAATGTTACTTCCGGTTGTGCAGCTATAGTTACTGTAAACGGAACATATACAAAGAACTTCGTATCAGTCTTAGACTGGAAGCAAGCATACAATGTCACAGTGCGGTTTGCCAATTTAGAAATAGCATCCATCTGATCAAAGTTTGCTTTCCATGTAATAATATCATTAGTAGTCGAAACATTTACAAAGTCTTCAGAAATTGTCAATGTACCATATTTGTTATTCTCAACTTCTACATATGCATTATTGCTTCCGATATAAGTCTTTCCGCTTACAAAAGTGAATGAATTAACAAATTCAGCCTTAGTCATCTTCAATGCCTCAATGATCTTACCAGACATGTCATCCCATGTAATAGCATCTTCAAAGCCATCGCATACATACGGTTTAGTAGCATTGAATACTTCCGGCAGAGTCTGGATACCCAAATCCTTAACAATGTGCAATTTCACATAGCCGGCCAAAACAACATTTGCACCATCCATCAATTTAACCAATACGATAGGAGTTCTACCTACAGCAGAAATACCGGCAGTCTCGCTAGTGCTGCATGGAGTAGTTGCACCGTTAGCATTTACATAGCAAGGAGTAAAGATACCGTTATTGTCAATTGTACCATATTTGTTTTCTTCCGTCTTGTTTGCACCAGTCTTATAGCCCAACATCTCATATTCAAAGTGCAAGCCATAATTAGCCACATCGGCATAAGCCATAATCTGATGTTCTGCATCATCTGCGGCAGCCTTGATGTCAGCTTGAGTATAATGTACATTCAAGTATTGGCTCAAATCAAAAGTACCGCCATTATATTTAACGTCGATAGTTGCAACTTTCTTAGCAGCATCTTCACCTTTGATATACAGTTCATGCTTCTTATTGCCCAAAGCACAAGCTGCATTTTCTGTTTCAAAAGTAGTGAAAGCAATAGCCTTAAATGAAACTACGGCCGGCAAAATGGCAGCATAGTCAGAAGTAACTGTTGTATCTTTAGCTTCCTCGTTCTGGTAAGTACCGGTCAAAGCCATTACAGAAACATTCTTGTCGGCCACAACTTTCAGACCAGCAGGATTTTCCACCTTATAAACCACTTCCAAATCACCGTTCACCATTTGGTGTGCACTATACACCGGTTTAGGAGCGTCTACTCCGGCACGTGAAGAAGCGTCTACATATTCAGGTTCGCTATACAAGAATCCCCATGCTACATTGGTCAGATTGGCTGTTGTAGGATTTACATGATAGTAAGCTTTAGCCAAAGAACCAATAGCATAACCACCATCGGTAGCAACATCTATAAATGTATTCTTTTCATCGATAGTAAAATCAGCCTCTTCATAGTTCTCACCTATAGCATTACCGGTAAATGCCTTGTAAATACCCAAAGCATACGGATAACGAGTAGCTTCGATACCATTTTCATACAAAGAAGGAACAAACACCAGGCTGCTCAGTTTATCACCGATAATAGCCAGCAATTCGGTTCTCAGTTCTTTGATTCTACGGTCAATCTCAGCCATTTCAGCTTTACCTGCATTTTGTTTCAGATTATCGACATCCGACTTAACCGCGTTTAAACTTGATTCAATAGTACCAAACTTATTATCCAAGTTATCAACCTTAGCCTGAGCTGCTTCTACCTTTTCTGTCAGGTTTGCCACAACAGTAGCATCAGCCTTACCTGCAATAGCAGCTTCCAAAGCAGCCTTAGCTGTTGCCAATTCAGAAGATGCGCTTTGTTTAGCTGCATCAATGTTAGCCTGTAACTGAGCGATCTGAGTATTCAGTGTCTCGGGAGTTACAAGCTTGTCAATTTGTTCTTGCAATTTGTCGATGTCATCATCATAGTCTTTACAAGATACAAATAATCCTGTAGAAGAAACCATCAAGGCTCCGAACAGGACTGCACTTAAAAACTTTTTGTTCATAATAGAAAAACTTTAAATTTATAAATTTAAAAAACTAAAATTGGTTATACATACCATTATTTATAAAAGGACTTCATTCAATTCTCTTCCTTCCGGTTCAGTGGATTCCGTTCGCGCGCCAGATACTGTTTCGGCGTCATGCCGGTGACTCGACTGAAAGCTACATAAAACGGACTCTTCGAACCGAAGCCGCTACGCCAGGGAACCTCTTCGGCGGGACAGCGGCCGCTGCGGAGCAGCTCCTTGGCGTATTCCACCCGGTAGCGGTTCAAGAGTTCCTTCAGATTGCAGCCAAAGCAGCGGTTCACCGCATTGCTCAGATAAGTCTGGTTCGTCTCGAGCATCGCGCTCAGTGTCTTCAGCGAAACCGAGGGATCGAGGAACACCTGACGAACTTCCAGCAGGTAAAGTATACCTTTATATATAGACCCGTCCGAAGGACGCACATCCGGACGCAACGCCAACTCTTCCTCCCATTGCCGCGAGGCAGCGCGATAGAGCAAATTCCTTTGACGTTCTGAAGTGGAACGGGTCTTTTTACGTCGCAAAAACAGGTATTCCATCTGACTCTTTCTTTCGTTTTTATTTAATTTTTCTGTCAATCTCTTAGTAAGAGATCGACA
>CAMWGU010000050.1 GCA_947173895.1 uncultured Bacteroides sp.
GTGCAAAGGTAGTATATGTTTCAATTACAAACCAATTGTTTTTAATTATAGATTATAACTTTTCCTTATAGTGATAAGCAAACTGCATGAATAAAGCCGGGAGCCCTGTATCCTGTCCCTGCAACTGAACGAAATCGAACTCACGAAACATCACTAAATCATTTATATCCAACACTTTGAATTTCCCCGAATAAAGTTCTTTATTAATGGATCGAATGGATAAAATTCCCATACACTCACTATTTTCCAAAAACAATTTGATACTTTCCGTACTTCCCAGATACATACGGACAGTCAAGTCGGATAACTTTATGTTGTGCTTCTGCAAAGCAGTGACCAATACATCCAACGTCCCCGACCCCCTTTCTCGAAGCACAAGAGGAATTTCCTTCAACTCATCTAAGGTAATCTCGTCATAATCCATCCACTTGCTGCGTGTATGAACCACAGCCACCAGCTCATCCTGCAAAAAAAGAGTATATTTCAAATTGGGCTGACGAATATTGCCCTCCACCAACGCTAAGTCTATGCGATGTTCTTGCAACGCCTTCTCTACTTCGGATGAATTTCCGCTGAAAAGAGACAAAGATACTTGCGGAAATTTTTCAATGAAACGTGCCAACAAAGGAGGAAGCACATATTGCGCAATCGTTGTGCTGGCACCCAGACGCAATTCCCCTGTATGCTCGTTGCGCAGCAGGTTCATCTCATACTCCAAACGTCCGTACTCTTCCAGAATCTTCTCGCAATGCTCCAACAATAACTTGCCGGCATCAGTCAGCAAAATCTTGTTTCCCATCCGTTCGAAAAGACGTGTCTGATACATCGTCTCCAATTCCTGAATATGCTTGGTTATAGCCGGTTGGCTGACAAACAATTCCTGCGAAGCTTTCGTGAAACTGAGATTTTTAGCAACACTACTGAACACTCTTAATCTAAAATCGGACATATCTTACTGCTATTTATAATTCGTCAGCCTTAATTCCTAATGACTGCAATACAGCAAATCCAAACATCTCCCATTGATAGGGCACATCAACAACAGGAGGATTCATTCCGAACACCGTCATTCTTTCCTTCCCATCCACCTTATTTAATATAGCAGGAATCTTCTCACCATATTCCTCCTCGGCAGGAACAATGATCACCCGCTTAACCTCGCCAGCATCCGTCACCACTCTCAGAGCCTCCATAAACAATTCCTCACGAGTGGCCATATCCAATGGATTGAAAGAATTAAGAATGAATTCGCCCAATTGGCTTTTGAAGGCTATATTGTTCAATTCCTTCTCCAAATCCGAAGGCTGAAAGGTGTTCATCTTTCTGCTTTCGCAGTCATACACAAACAATACCTGTATCGTATTCTCTCCTAAAGGTATTCCGCCATCTAGCGACAAGCACTCCAACAACACCGGCAAATCAGCTTTCGGCAACTTGCGACCAAGTACTTCACTAAAATGTCTAGACAAATCACCAGCTACCCTGTCCACATAAGCAACGTCCATTAAAACCACCGTATCTGCAAACTTTATTTCATTCTTCATCTTAATTTTCATTTTTATGATTCCGATGCTAAGATAACAATTATCCTCTCCCGAAAAAAGAGTTGTCTGCCTTTTTGTGCATAATTCGGACTTTTTTTCATTCCAGGCCGTTCTATTCTGCCATTATGTCTGCTTATTTTACCTATAAACATTCATTCTCCTTCTTGGCAAACTATTTGACGACACATTGATGAAATAGCAAAGGTCACCAAACAAAACAGTGACTATTACGTTTTTCAATAGGTAGCAAAAAAAATATAGAAAGGAGACACAACATGAATTTCAACAACTTCACAATTAAATCACAGGAGGCAGTGCAAGAAGCGATAAATCTGGTGCAAACCCGCGGACAACAAGCCATTGAACCTGTGCATCTGTTGGCTGGGGTGCTGAAAGTAGGCGAAAACGTCACCAACTTCATATTCCAGAAATTAGGCATAAACGCCCAACAGATTGCGCTGGTCACCGACAGACAAGCCGATTCACTGCCCAAGGTTTCAGGAGGAGAACCCTACCTAAGCCGCGAAAGTAATGAAGTACTGCAAAAAGCCGTACAATATTCTAAAGAAATGGGTGACGAATTCGTCTCATTAGAAGCCATTATCCTAGCTTTACTAAATGTGAAGAGCACCGTCGCCACTATCTTGAAAGATGCAGGAATGACCAACAAAGAGCTACGGGCTGCCATCGCCGAATTACGTAAAGGAGAAAAAGTAATTTCACAATCCAGTGAAGATACCTATCAATCCCTAAGCAAATATGCTATCAACCTGAATGAAGCAGCACGTAGCGGAAAACTTGACCCTGTAATCGGCCGTGACGAAGAAATACGTCGGGTGTTACAGATATTGAGCCGCCGCACTAAGAACAATCCCATCCTAATTGGCGAACCAGGTACAGGAAAGACAGCCATCGTTGAGGGACTGGCCCACCGTATTATACGAGGCGATGTGCCCGACAACCTGAAGAATAAACAAATCTTCTCGCTGGACATGGGTGCACTGGTTGCTGGTGCCAAGTACAAAGGTGAATTTGAGGAACGGCTGAAATCAGTAGTCAACGAAGTAATTAAATCCGATGGAAACATCATCCTGTTCATTGACGAAATACATACCTTGGTCGGAGCCGGCAAAGGAGAAGGGGCCATGGATGCAGCCAACATCCTGAAACCCGCCCTAGCTCGTGGCGAGCTGCGTAGTATCGGTGCTACCACCTTGGATGAATATCAGAAATACTTCGAGAAAGACAAGGCACTGGAACGTAGATTCCAAACAGTCATGGTAACCGAACCGGATACACTAAGCACGATTTCGATTCTCCGCGGACTGAAAGAACGCTACGAAAACCATCACAAAGTACGTATCAAAGACGAAGCCATCATTGCCGCTGTAGAATTGAGCAACCGTTATATCACCGAACGTTTCCTTCCAGACAAGGCCATCGACCTGATGGACGAAGCCGCTGCCAAACTGCGTATGGAACGCGACTCGGTGCCCGAAGAACTGGACGAAATCTCTCGCCATTTGAAGCAACTGGAAATTGAGCGCGAAGCCATTAAACGAGAAAAAGATGAACCGAAGCTACAGCAATTGAACAAGGACATTGCAGAACTGAAAGAACAGGAAACCTCATACAAAGCCAAGTGGCAAAGCGAGAAAGAACTGGTCAACAAAATACAGCAGAATAAACAAGAGATAGAACAACTAAAATTCGAAGCCGACAAGGCAGAGCGTGAGGGCGATTACGGCAAAGTGGCCGAAATCCGTTATGGTAAACTGCAAGCTTTGGAAAAGGAAATCAAGGACATTCAGGAAGACTTGAAACACAAACAGGGAGACAGTGCCATGATAAAGGAAGAGGTTACCGCCGAGGATATAGCCGATGTGGTTTCACGTTGGACAGGAATACCAGTCAACAAAATGTTGCAAAGCGAACGTGACAAACTGCTGCACCTGGAGCAGGAACTACATCAGCGTGTAATAGGTCAGGACGAGGCCATTGCTGCCGTATCCGATGCGGTACGCCGCAGTCGTGCCGGATTACAGGATCCGAAACGTCCGATTGGATCGTTCATTTTCTTGGGAACCACCGGTGTAGGCAAGACCGAACTAGCCAAAGCATTGGCCGACTATTTATTCGATGACGAAAGTTTAATGACTCGTATTGACATGAGCGAATATCAGGAAAAACATTCCGTATCCCGCCTGATCGGAGCGCCTCCCGGATACATAGGTTACGATGAAGGAGGCCAACTGACAGAAGCCGTCCGCCGCAAACCTTATTCAGTCGTATTGTTCGATGAAATAGAGAAAGCACATCCAGATGTGTTCAACATCCTGCTGCAAGTTTTGGACGATGGCCGTCTGACCGACAACAAAGGACGTACGGTGAACTTCAAGAATACCATCATCATTATGACTTCCAATTTAGGAAGTGCATACATTCAAAGTCAATTCGAGAAAATCGATAACAAGAATCGCGAGGTAGTGATCGAAGAAACAAAGAAGGAAGTCATATCCATGCTGAAAAAGACCATTCGGCCGGAGTTTCTGAACCGTATCGACGAAACCATCATGTTCCTTCCGCTGAACCGAGAAGAGATAGGACAAGTGGTGATGTTACAAATAAATACCATAAAGAAAATGCTGGATAACAATGGCATCACACTGAAGATGACTGATGAAGCAATCCATTTTATTGCCAGCGCGGGTTATGACCCAGAGTTTGGTGCTCGTCCGGTGAAGCGTGCCATACAACGCTATCTGCTGAACGATTTGTCCAAAAAGTTGCTGTCACAGGAAGTAGAACGCAACAAACCGATTATCGTAGAGACAGCTGGCGACGAACTGAAGTTCCGCAACGAACTGCTATAGATGTATCGCAAAAAGCCATACGACCACCCAATACAGCGTGGTCGATATGGCTTCTTTTATTGATATGCCCATCATACGAAAAAGAGGGCATTCAAAATGAACACCCTCCTTCTCCTTAATATTGCCAAATGATGAATTATTTAGCAACCTTCTCCAATTTCTTCATGATAGAGAACATAAATAAAGCCGAAAGCAAACACAAAATAATAAATACGCACCATACCTGCCACAAAGGCAATGAAGTACCCCACAAAAACGAACCGACAGCTGTCAGCATATTACCAATAGCAGTAGCGACAAACCAGCCTCCCATCATCATACCTTTATATTTAGGAGGAGCTACTTTTGATACAAACGAAATACCCATAGGAGAAAGTAGTAACTCACCAAATGTCAGCACCAAATAAGTGGAGATTAACCAATTGGGAGATACAAATGTGGCAGTTCCCGCTGCTACTGCAGTAGCTTGCTCGCTAGAGCTGGGCAATCCTAATGACCCGACAGCCATAATCAGAAAACCGACAGCCGCCACCAACATTCCCAATGCAATCTTACGCGGAGCCGAAGGTTCTTTGCCTTTCTTTGCCAAAGAGCCGAACAAAGCAATGGAAACAGGAGTCAATGCTACCACAAAACAGGGGTTAAACTGTTGAAAAATGGGAGCTGATACAGCCGTAGATTCGGGTAATACGCTGTATTTATAAACCAGTCCGCAAATGGCAGCCAAAATAATTCCTCCTGATATCGCCTTTCCTTTACCAGTTTTACTCTGTACCAGCGAGAAAAGAGCATAAACAATAAAGATGCAAAACAACAGATTAGTCACATCAAAAGCCATGCTCTCTAAGCCGGTCGAGCTTTTTGCCGTAAATTCATCAGCAAACATGGTCAGTGTCAAACCGTTCTGATGGAAAGCCATCCAGAAGAAAATAACAACGGCAAATACCAAACACAAAGCCACAATGCGTTCTTTGGTCTCGGCAGCCGAGATTTCCTGACCACTGGTCTGCTGGGCTTTGCCGGCACCCTTGTTTCCTCCTTCCACATGACGGAACGTGCTGCGGAAGAAATAATAAATAGCGATGGAAACAATCAACGAGACACAAGCTACAGCAAATGCAAAATGATAAGAATCGCCTTCACTCACTCCCAATGTATTTTGAGCATACTTCATGATTTCTACAGCTGCCGTCGGAGCAAAAAGCGCACCGATATTGATAGCCATATAAAAAATAGAGAAAGCAGAATCACGCTTTGCCGCATACTCGGGCGTGTCATACAAATTACCTACCATCACTTGCAGGTTACCTTTAAATAAACCTGTTCCGCAACTGATCAGCAGCAATGCTACTCCCATACCAGACACCGCTGCCGCACCGGTTCCCAAAGGAAGGGAAAGGAATAAATAACCCAAAAACATGATGATAATACCAATAGTTACCATCTTACCATAACCGAACTTATCGGCCATGACGCCTCCCACAAAAGGTAGAAAATAAACCAAACCCAGAAAAGTACCATAAATGGTTCCAGCCACTTCGGGCGAGAAACCAAAATTGGCTTTCAGAAATAACACAAATACGGCCAACATGGTGTAGTAACCAAATCGCTCACCGGTATTAGCCAAAGCTAACGCATATAAGCCTTTCGGCTGTCCTTCAAACATAATTGATAAAGATTTTAATTAATAGTTAATATTCTTTTTTTGCAAAGATATAACTTTTAGTCTATCTAAAAAAAAAAGAGCCACAAATGTGACTCTTTTTGGTGTTTTATTCGATGAAAAGAGAACAAATTTCCGCTTTTGTTTCATTTATCAGATCATCAGGTGCTATTTTTATCTGCAAACCGCGAATACCGGCACTGATATAAATGTAAGGGAAAGCAGTGCAAGACTTATGTATGTAAGTAGAAAAATGCTTCTTCATGCCGATGGGAGAACATCCACCGCGAATGTATCCAGTCAGAGGAAGAAGTTCCTTCATCGGAATTAAGTCACATTTCTTATTTCCTGACACTTTGGCTGCTATCTTCAAATCTACCTCGTGTTCGCCGGGAATAACACAGACAAAATATCCCGATTTGTCTCCACGCAGCACTAATGTTTTGAATACTTGTTCTATGTTTTCACCCAAACTGGCAGCTACATGAATGGCACTCAGATCACTCTCATCCACCTCGTATGGAATTAATTCGTAGCTCACCTTGGCTTTATCAAGCAGACGAGCCACATTAGTCTTGGCTATCTTTTCTTTCATTGTTGATCGCTTCTTAAACTGTAAATGGCATAGCCGGTCAGTTTTTCAATTCTTCTTTTATAAATTGAGGGGTATATCCTTTCCGGCTCTCCGCCACCTCTTCAGGAATTCCGGCTGAAAGCACCTGTCCGCCGCCCCGTCCACCTTCAGGTCCCATGTCTATAATATAGTCTGCCAGTTTAATTACATCCAAGTTATGTTCAATGACAATAACCGTATTCCCTTTGTCCACCAGCCTGTTCAGTACATTCATCAATACACGAATATCTTCGAAATGAAGTCCTGTAGTGGGTTCGTCCAAAATATAAAGTGTCTTCCCCGTATCGCGTTTTGAGAGTTCCGTTCCCAATTTCACACGCTGACTTTCTCCTCCCGACAACGTGGTGGAAGGTTGTCCTAGTTTGATATATCCCAAACCGACATCCTGAAGAACCTTAATTTTGTTCAATATCTGAGGTACATTTTCAAAAAACTCTACTGCACGGTTAATAGTCATATCAAGCACGTCAGCTATAGACTTACCTTTATAGCGCACCTCCAGTGTCTCCCGATTATAGCGCTTGCCATGACATACCTCGCAAGGCACCAGTACATCGGGAAGGAAGTTCATCTCAATAGTTTTATATCCGTTACCTCCACATGCTTCACAACGTCCGCCTGCCACATTGAACGAGAAACGTCCCGGTTTGTAACCACGGATCTTTGCTTCGGGCAAACCGACAAACAGATTCCGGATATCCAAGAATACTCCGGTATAGGTAGCCGGATTGGAACGAGGAGTTCTTCCCAACGGAGACTGATCCACATTCACCACCTTATCTATATGCTCCAGACCTTCTATGCTGTCATAAGCCAAAGGTTCCTGCAAAGAACGATAAAAATGTTGTGACAGAATGGGTTGTAACGTATCGTTTATCAATGTAGACTTGCCACTGCCCGATACTCCAGTAACGCATATAAGTTTTCCCAAAGGAAATTCCACATCTACATTCTTCAAATTATTACCTTTCGCTCCTCTCAGCCACAAAGAGTTACCATTGCCCAAACGGCGTTCGACCGGTATTTCCAGCTTCATCTGTCCATTTAAATACTTAGAGGTAAGAGTCTCTGTTCGAAGCATTTGTTTCGGAGTCCCTTGAAAGACCACTTCCCCACCTAATCGACCAGCTTTCGGTCCCATGTCTACCACATAGTCAGCTGCCAACATCATGTCCTTGTCGTGCTCCACCACAATAACCGAATTGCCTGTATCACGCAATTTTTTTAAAGAATTGATAAGACGGAGATTGTCGCGTTGATGCAATCCGATGCTTGGTTCATCCAGAATATAGAGCACGTTCACCAACTGTGAACCGATTTGTGTAGCCAAGCGGATACGTTGGCTTTCACCACCGGAAAGAGAAACCGAAGTACGGTTCAATGAAAGGTAATCCAGTCCTACATCCAGCAAGAACTGAAGACGAGTTCGGACTTCTTTCAGAATCTCGGAGGCAATCACACGTTGCTTGTCCTCTAAGAAAGAGTCAACCTGTTGCAACCAGTCATATAGTTCACTGATGTCCATGCTTGCCAATTCATAAATGTTTTTATCGTGAATACGGAAATGCAACGCTTCCTTGTTCAAACGCGCTCCTTTACAGTCGGGACACACATCGGTCTTGGCAAACTGTTCAGCCCATTTCTGAGCAGTGGCCGAAGCTTCTTTTTCCTGCATCATCTGAATATATTTCACAATGCCTTCATAAACTACAAAATAATCGGATGAAGTATGAATTAGACTGCTTTTAATTTTGATACGTTCGTCCGCCCCATAAAGAATCTCGTTTATCGTATCATCCGGCATATCTTTGATCGGTGTTTTGATATTGAAATCATATTTTTCAAGCAGAGCTTCGATTTGCCAGAAAATCATGACATTTTTATATTTTCCCAAAGGAGCAACCGCTCCTTCATAAATAGAAAGATTTCTATTCGGAATCACCTTGTTTACATCAATCAGATTTACATATCCCAGTCCTTTACAACGAGGACAAGCCCCTTGTGGTGAGTTAAATGAGAAATTATACGGAGCAGGCTCCTTATAGGACAATCCGGTGATGGGACACATCAGGCGTTTGCTGTAATGGCGCACCTTACTGGTCTCAGCATCATAAATCATGATCAGCCCATCGCCCTGCTGCATGGCGGTAGAAACACTTTTCTTCAGACGCTTATCATCTTTGTCCGACACGACGAGTTTGTCTATCACGACTTCGATGTCATGATTCTTGTAACGGTCCA
Source organism: uncultured Bacteroides sp. (assembly GCA_947173895.1). Lineage (GTDB taxonomy): Bacteria > Bacteroidota > Bacteroidia > Bacteroidales > Bacteroidaceae > Phocaeicola. The sequence goes on from CAMWGU010000050.1 coordinate 8,956, forward strand.
ATTTCATTCCATGAACAATTTCGCGTACTTCACCGTCCACACGGACATACAAATACCCTTTCTTTCGCACCTGTTCGAATAGTTCTTTATAATGTCCTTTACGGGTACGCACCAAAGGAGCCAGCATTACTATCTTCTTTCCCTGATAATCCCGAAGGATCAAGTTAATAATCTGCTCTTCGGTATATTTCACCATTTTCTCGCCCGAAAGGTAAGAATAAGCCATACCGGCCCGAGCATAAAGCAAACGGAGATAATCGTATATCTCCGTGGTAGTCCCTACAGTGGAACGAGGATTTTTATTGGTTGTCTTTTGCTCGATGGATATGACCGGGCTGAGTCCTGTAATCTTATCCACATCCGGACGTTCCATTCCTCCTAAAAAATTGCGGGCGTATGCCGAAAAGGTCTCAATATACCTCCGCTGTCCTTCGGCAAAAATCGTATCAAATGCCAATGATGATTTACCGCTTCCACTTAATCCAGTAATAACCGTCAAACTATTCCGTGGTATCTCAACATCTATATTTTTCAAGTTATGTACACGAGCTCCGTATACATTAATTAATTCCAGTTCCTTTTCTTCACTCATAATCTTCTTACTCTGCGTAACCTTTGCAAAAATAATGCTTCTTGACGAAATATTTAATTAAAAAGCCTAATAATATTCTCTATTCTCTCTATATAATGTGAATAAAACAGTTTTTTTTGTACTTTTGCCCCTTAGTTTAATCAACACACTACAAATGAAATTTATTCGAGCATTATATCTTGCCGCAGCCTTGTCTGCTACCAGCACCGGAATGATGGCCCAGGCTCAATCATCCGGCTATTTTCTGCACACCATAACCAAGGGGCAGAGTCTTTATTCTATTGCCAGCATGTACAATGTGACTACTGGCGATATTGTCAAAATGAATCCCGGAAGTGACTTGAAGATCAAAGCTGGCGAGACCTTGAAGATTCCACAAGCTAATAGTGGAACAGAGCAGCAACAGTTTCATACCATTCAGGCAGGCGAGACACTCTACAAACTGACACTACGCTATGGAGTGACCGCACAACGCATCTGCCAAGCAAATCCCGGGCTAAGTGCTAACAACTTCCGCATTGGACAAGTGATTATCATTCCTGCCAAAGCAATGAATAGCGAAGAGACCATTATTAACGAGGTCAAAAAAGCTCAAACCACTCAGACAACTGTCACTTCTACGCCATTGCAACCGAAATGCAGAGATATGCACAAAGTGGAACGAAAGGAAACGATATTCAGCATCAGCCGTCTGTATGGCATCACCGAAGCCGAACTGATCGACGCCAACCCCGAATTGCGCACCGAGAAGTTGAAGAAAGGAAAGTTTCTTTGCATACCTTATGCAAAAAGCACAAAGACTGAGGAACCTACAAACAATGCATCTACCATAGCTCCTACAAACGACCAATTATTCAATGAGAGCCAAAAAGAAGCACGCAAGATTTCAACCATCAAAGCGGCTGTTATGCTTCCTTTCATGACAGACGGAGGGGGAAATAAAGACGAACAAATGCGCATGGTGGAGTATTACGAAGGTTTTCTAATGGCAGTAAACAAACTGAAGGAAGAAGGAGTTTCCATTGACCTGTATTCGTATGACATTCACACCAACACGTCTCTCAATGCCATTTTGGGTAAAAGCGAGCTGAAGGACATGGATATCATTTTCGGTCCGGCCTACCCCAACCAAATTAACCCTCTGGCAAAGTTCGCCCAAAAAAACAACATACGGCTGGTAGTACCATTCACTTCAAAAAGCAGTGAGGTATTCAATAATTCGACCATTTATCAGATCAACACTCCTCAGTCTTACCTTTATTCGGAAGTATATGAACATTTCACACGCAAATTCATTAACGCCAATGTGATTTTTCTGAATGTGGAAGACGGAGACCACGACAAAGCGGACTTCATCAAAGGACTAAAGGAAGAGCTAAAAAGCAATCAGACTCCTTTTACCACAGTAAAGAGTACTGATATCACACCGGAATCGCTAAAAGAGGTGATGAATCCGAATATGAACAATATATTCATCCCCACTTCGGGCACTAATGTGGCACTGATCAAACTGTTGCCACAACTGATAGTCACATCGCGCGACAATCCCGACTATCGCATCCAATTGTTTGGTTATCCAGAATGGCAAACCTATACCAATGATCATTTGGCCAGTTTCTACGAACTGGACACTTATTTCTATTCTTCATTTTACACGAACAATCTGTTCCCGGAGGCTGTTCAATTCTCATCCGCTTACCGCAAATGGTATAGCAAAGATATGATAAACTCGTTTCCCAAATATGGAATGCTGGGCTTCGACACCGGATATTTCTTCTTGAAAGGATTGTCACAATACGGGAACAAACTGGAAGATAATTTGGAAAAAATATCGGTTACTCCTATCCAAACCGGATTTAAATTTGAACGTGTAAACAACTGGGGCGGCTTCATCAACCGAAAAGTATTCTTTGTTCATTTTACCAAAGAGTTTGAACTGATTAAACTTGATTTTGAATAATGAAAAAGCATAAAAGACTCGGACTACTTGCACTGACACTGTTTTTCGCATTGCCAGCAGCGGCACAACTAGGAGAAGAACGCCATAATTTTGCTGTAGGTATCAATGGCGGACTGAACATGAGTTCCGTAAGTTTCAATCCAAGAATCAAGCAAAGCACACAAAATACGATGTCGGCAGGTCTTACTTTGCGCTACATGTCCGAGAAGTATTTCAAAATGATGTGTGGAGTGCAAATGGAAATAAACTACTCGCAAAGAGGATGGAAAGAAAAGATAGAAGACGAATCGGGAAACTCATACAATCGCACAATGAATTATCTGGAGATTCCTTTCATGGCACATCTGGCATTTGGCAAAGACTCACAAAACCGAGGAATGAAAGTGTTCTTCAATGCCGGTCCACAAGTAGGTCTTTTTCTAGGCGACAATGAAAAGATAAACTGGAACAATGCATCCACCCGGCCTGAACATGGCAAAGCAATAGAAAACAAATTCGACTATGGTATCACAGCCGGAGCAGGGTTGGAACTCAGCACAGGCATCGGGCATTTTTCTTTGGAAGGACGTTACTATATGGGGTTAAGCGACTTTTACAAGAACTCAAAGAAAGATTATTTTGAACGGTCGGCCCATTCATTCATCGGAATACGTCTTGGCTATTTAATTGATATCACCAAATAAAACGCAACTTAGTAGCTATTATCACAACAAAAGAATGCCCCACAATGAAAATCGCTTCATTGTGGGGCATTCTTTTGTTGTGATAACTATGGTTTTCCGAAAAGATCGTTATCGCAATCGGTCGTATGCTTTGACCAGCACTTCGTCTTTACCAATAGCCCGGATGGCAAGCCAGTTCAAGATAACGGCAACTAATGGCAGGCATATAGTCCACGAAGGAGTGAATGTGGCTTGGTCTTCTTTCAGCATGAAAATAAAAACCGCCAATGTGCCATAATAGCCCAACAACAAGATGCTATTGAAAATGGTCAGACGAATCTGCAACATACGCTTTTTAAACAAAAAGATAGTTCCAAAAGCAAGAGCTGCCGCCAAAAGCAGAAGCACAAACAGCGCCCACGGCGCATAATCCTTGGTACCATCCGCCATCGTGAGACACAAATTCGTCAAAACAGAAACACTGTAATCACTTCCGATGTACGATCCTATAGGAGTACACAGGCCAATAATAGCCAGAATGGTAACAATGAGCAAATAAACGGATTGAATGCGTTGTATCATAGTCTTTTCTTTCGCTTTTTCATTTTAAAACACAATTCCTCCTCTGAACAGAAGGAAGAACCTGAGCGCATAACACTGACGCAATCAGATTCTTCATTTTCTTTAGAATGACAGAATAAAACAACATCTGCATATCCCTCTCCTCCATATTACAAGGGAATACGCAGACAAAAGATTATTGCAATTTTTCTTTTTCCTTAGCCGGATTACGGAAGTAGACCTTACCTTCCTCATATTCCTGAGCAGCAATCAATGTCGGTTTCGGAAGTTTCTCGTAATAACGTGAAATCTCAATCTGCTCTCTGTTCTCAAAGACTTCTTCCAGGTTATCGTTGTATGAAGCGAATTCCTGCAATTTCTTCGAAAGATCATTCTTCATCTCAACACCGATTTGATTGGCACGTTTACTAATGATAGCAACAGTTTCATAAACATTACCTGTATCTTCACACAAATTCATCATGTTACGGGTAACCGTATTACTTGGAGCGTTTGTCTTTTTGTAATCCATAATTCTTTATTTAGTTTTATTCATTAAAATCTTTTACATATTTATTGGCATCCTTATAGATATTGTCCACTTCCTTGGCATATTTGCTGTCGGGAAACTCATTCTTAAAAGAATAATATTCGTCTATCGTTTCGCGCATACGTTCCTCTATTTTCTCTTCCACACTGATCCTTGCCATGTCATACTTGGCCCGCAAGATCAAAATGGAAAGTTCTTCGCGCATCTTGGTATAAGGATAATCTTTCAATGCATTTTGGGCTGTCACGATACAAGACAGGTAATTGTTTCCAGTGGTAGTATACGTACCGTTTCCTGTATAGGATCCTAAATCATAATACAACTTGGCTGCCAAATAATCTTTCATTACCAATTTGTCCTGCAAATCAAAAATCATCTGTTGCGCTTCCTGTCTACGGCTGCTTGTAGGAAAATACTCCATAAACATTTGCAACTCCTGAATGGCCTTGTAGGTATTCGTCTGATCCAAACGAGGTTCCGGTGTATCGAGGAACAAGGCTTTTCCCGAAAAGAATCTAGCTTGTTCTGTATACACTCCGCGTGGATATGTATTATAATAGGTAGTAAAATAATGCGAAGCAGTGACATAATCGGTCTGATTATAGTAGGCCATACCTAACATATAAAGAGACTCCTCAGCCTGAGCCGTTCCCTTCATAATGGTAATCAACTCTTCCAAAACAGTGGCTGCCTTTGTATTCTGTCCCTTGCCAAAATAACCTTTGGCCGCTTCGTACTTATACTCATAGTCCGTGCTTTTTAAGACTTTATTATACTCTCCACAAGACGTCAAAGCCGTTCCGGAGACAAGAGCTATAATGATATATTTTTTCATTTTATTCAAATAATTGCGCAAATTTACGCCTTTCCACCGAATAATGCAATATTTCCATGTTTTTAAATGCTAAAAAGTCGGCGGAAGGCTATTTTTTGAATATGAATGAAGATTATATGAGGAAATAACTGTATTTTTACATCGGATTAAACGAAACGCGCATTTATGAATTTTGAATTAATTTCCGAATATCGACCTACCGGCGACCAGCCTGAAGCAATTGCCCAACTGACAGAAGGTGTAAAAGAGGGAATACCCGCACAAACCTTGTTGGGAGTAACCGGATCGGGCAAGACTTTCACTATTGCAAATGTAATTAAAAACATCAATAAGCCCACTTTGATTCTAAGCCACAACAAGACCCTGGCCGCCCAACTGTATGGAGAGTTCAAAAGTTTCTTTCCAAACAATGCCGTGGAATATTACGTATCCTATTACGATTATTATCAGCCCGAAGCATACCTGCCTTCCAGTGATACCTATATAGAAAAAGACTTGGCCATCAATGAGGAAATTGACAAGTTACGGCTGGCGGCCACTTCCGCCCTGCTGTCCGGAAGAAAAGATGTAGTAGTGATTTCTTCGGTATCCTGCATCTATGGTATGGGGAACCCGTCCGATTTTTACAACAATGTCATCGAAATAAAGAAAAACAAACGGCTGGACCGAAATGTATTTCTGCGACGGTTGGTAGACAGCTTGTACGTGCGCAACGATCTAGAGCTGAACCGGGGAAACTTCCGCGTAAAGGGCGACACAGTAGACATCTACCTGGCATACAGCGACAACCTGCTGCGAGTCGTGTTCTGGGACGACGAAATAGACACTATCGAGGAGGTGGATCCTGTATCGGGAATCCGGCTGGCCGGCTTTGACGAATACAAGGTTTATCCAGCCAACCTGTTCATGACCACCAAGGAAAGCCAGTTGAGAGCTATTCATCAAATAGAGGACGACCTGACAAAAGAAGTGGCCAAGCTAGAAGAAGACGGGAAAATATACGAGGCCAAACGGCTATATGAACGTGTGACCTACGACATGGAAATGATTCGAGAGCTGGGACACTGCTCGGGCATAGAGAACTATTCACGCTACTTTGACGGACGGAGCGCCGGGACTCGTCCTTATTGCCTGTTGGACTTTTTTCCGGATGATTTCCTGATTGTGATAGACGAGAGCCACGTCAGTGTGCCTCAGATACGGGCCATGTATGGAGGCGACCGCGCCAGAAAAAGCAATCTGGTGGAATATGGATTCCGCATGGAATCAGCCTTTGACAACCGTCCCTTGAAATTTGAGGAATTCAAGGAACTGGCCAAGCAGGTAATCTACGTCAGTGCAACGCCTGCCGATTATGAATTGATAGAAAGCGAAGGAGTTGTCGTCGAACAGGTAATCCGACCTACCGGTCTGCTGGATCCAGTGATCGAAGTACGTCCCAGTCTGAACCAGATTGATGACCTGATGGAAGAAATACAGCAACGTATCGAGAAAGAAGAACGCGTGCTGGTGACCACACTAACCAAACGCATGGCGGAAGAACTGACCGAATACCTGTTGCGCAACGACATCCGGTGCAACTACATCCACAGTGATGTGGACACGCTGGAACGTGTCAAGATTATGGACGAGTTGCGCCAGGGAATCTACGATGTGTTAATCGGAGTAAATCTGCTACGCGAAGGGTTGGACCTGCCCGAAGTATCCTTGGTGGCCATTCTAGATGCCGACAAAGAGGGCTTCCTGCGCTCCCACCGTTCGCTGACCCAAACTGCAGGGCGTGCCGCCCGAAATATCAACGGAAAGGTAATCATGTATGCCGACCGCATAACGGAAAGTATGCAAAAAACAATAGACGAGACCAACCGACGCCGCGAAAAACAGCTGGCATACAACGAAGCAAACGGCATCACTCCCCGACAGATACAGCGGGCAAGAAACGCCGCCCTGTTAGGAGACAAGAACGATGAAGCCACCGGCATCCCACGGACATCCCAAGCATACGTCGAGCCATCGGCCACCACCATAGCAGCCGATCCGATTGTGCAATACATGACCAAGCCTCAGATGGAAAAAGCCATAGAACGCACCCGCAAACTGATGCAGGAAGCAGCCAAAAAATTGGAATTCATAGAAGCTGCGCAATACAGAGACGAATTACTGAAACTGGAAGACATGATGAAAGAAAGGTGGGGATGAGACCGCTTTGCATCCCCATTCAGAACCTCACCATCAGCTCCATTACCAGTTTGTCCTGCTCGGATTCTTTAGCCAAGGCGGGCTTGTCATAAAAGTATTTTTCATAGTTAAGACGCAAATCCGCTCTAAAGGCCTTTCCAAAACTCAACGTCACTCCTCCAGTCACACGCCGGCGAGAATAATCGGTAATGAAAAGCTTCCCGTCTTTATCCGTAGTGCCGTCGCTGTGGTCTCCCATACTGTCATAACGCCCCAGGAATGAAATTTTCCGAAACGCTCCTTTCTTCAGAAACCAGTCGTAATTGACAAAAGCATGAAAGGCGTGTACATCTGCAAACGAATTCCGGGCATAAGTTTTGTATAAATATTCGGCTTCGATATGCCAGTTGCCAAATTCATAATAGGTTCCAATGTCATACATATAAATACCTATATGGTCCGGACATATTTTCTGTGTGCTCAAAGTCAGATTATAGTTTTGCCAAGGCATCAATTGAAACTTTACCGAATAATTCAACGTCCGCTGCCACTCTTTCTGATTGGTCAGTCCGGAACCGTTGAACAATCCTCCTTCCAGTTTCAACGGCAATCCCTCCTTCAGCAAGAAAGCGCCTGTAACCCCTACATCGCGCACATTCCCCACTTGTTTTGCAATAAACGAACGGTTGGCAAAGTATTGCTGATGGGGCGATCGGTGAGCGTCAATTGTGAAAGGCACACGCATCTGTCCTATGGTAACGCTCCACCGCTCATCGGGCACAACACTGGCGTATGCGTCCAGCATCTTGATGTTCCCTTCATCAGACAAATCTATTTCAGCCTTGTAGGCTATTATCGGAAGAATCTTTCCATTCAGGCCGATGCGAGCGTTGCGTACCTGAAACCGCTGCATTCCATTCGTGGTCTGAAACTCATATTTGCCACGAATCGTTCCATGCACCTCGGGAAAGTATTCGCTAGAAACAATAGACTGTGCGGAAGCTACCACGCCCCCCATAATGGTCAAGACAGACACAACAAACATAGTAATCATCTTCATTAGCGTAACTTTTTTTATTTATCGCTGCAAAGATATAGGTTTGATGTATCTGCTTCATTTCAATCATATTACATTCGTATTTCATTTGAATCCGATCCGGTTTCTCTCTCCCCGGCACCACACGGCAAGGTCATCCATATACGCCACTCGCCGACCGAGTTATTCCATAAAGCGAGCCGTCTCCACTTTCGCCAGGCGTGCGCGGAGACGTTCCATCATGGATTTACGAATCCGGAGTTTCATCATGCAGTCCATGTCATAGGACTGCTCCAAAATGACAGGCTCCTCTTCTTTTACAATGCGCATGACATCATTCATGAAAGGATATTCAAATGCAACGGTGACTTCCTCGTCCACTGTCCTTTCCACCACCTTGGCAGCGGCTATCGCCTCGGCAGCGGCAGCCTTATAGGCCACAATCAGCCCGCTGGTTCCCAGTTTGATTCCTCCGAAGTAACGAACAACCACAATCAGGATATTGGTCAACTCATTAGAGTTGATCTGTCCCAAAATCGGCTTGCCCGCCGTGCCCGAGGGTTCCCCGTTATCATTAGCCCTAAAATCTTTTCTCTCATGCCCCAGCATATAAGCGTAACACACATGACGGGCATCGTAATATTTCTTTTGATACGTGTCAAGATGTCCCTTAATCTCCTCTATGGTAGTCACCGGAACGGCGATGGCTATAAATTTACTCCTCTTCTCAGTGTAAATGCCTTCGGCAATGTCTGCAATCGTCTTATAAGTATCTTCTTGTACCATAACAATGTTTATCGTAACTCACAGAATCAGTCTGGCAATCCATGCACAAGCCTCTGCATCGGCCAGTGCGTGATGATGCTTTTTCAATTCAAATCCCAAATGCCCTGCTACCGTATGCAACTGATAGTTTCTCAAACCTTTTAGTTTCTTGGAAGCCTGATAAGTGCAATAGAATTCATAATCGGGATAATCCATGCAGTAAGCACGAAACACAGCTTTCAAACAGCCTTCGTCGAAAGCTTTGTTGTGGGCCACCAGCGGCAGTCCCTCTATCCTGGGAGCTATTTGCTTCCATACCTCCGGAAATACAGGCGAACAAGCAGTATCCTGCTTCGTCAGCCCATGCACACGGGTGTTCCAATATAGATAATACTCCGGTTCGGGACGGATCAGGCTATAAAAACGGTCCACCGGCTCGCCATTTTTTACAATAACGATCCCCATGCTACATACACTGGTCCGTTCATTGTTTGCCGTCTCAAAATCTATTGCTGCAAAATTATCCATCTTTCACTTATTACATAGACAAAGATACGACAAAAAAACGATATACAAAATTCTTTTTCCCGATACAAATCCTTATCTTTGGCGTCTCTGCAGCAACACAGACCAATATCTACGACAATCGGCACTTGTTAAAGCAGAAAGATTAAACCATTTTTGCACTGTTTTTGTTTCTTAACTTAGATGAGATTGATAAACAAGATGAAAAAAATAAAAATATCTACTTGGCTCATAGCAGTAGGGATGTTCAGCATCGCTATCCACACAGCCGCCCAGCCTCACCCCCGTAAAAAGGTAGGCATTGTTCTTAGCGGAGGAGGTGCTAAAGGAATGGCACACATAGGTGCATTAAAGGTCATAGAGAAAGTCGGCATCCCTATAGATTATGTGGTAGGAACAAGTATGGGATCGATTATCGGCGGACTCTACTCCATCGGCTACACCCCCGAACAAATGGACAGCATGGTGCGTCTCCAGAACTGGACATTCCTGCTCAGCGACAAGATTCCCCGTAGCGAGCAGAATCTGGCAGAACGGGAAGCTTCCGAAAAATACGCTTTCTCCTTCCCTTTCGGGAAAAAGACACAAGCGCAAGCAACAGGTGGATTGATCAAAGGGCAAAACCTGGCCAACTTGTTCAATGAACTTACCGTGGGTTATCACGATTCCATTGATTTCAATAAACTTCCCATCCCCTTTGCCTGTGTGTCCGAAAACATAGTAGACGGCAGCGAAGTGAACTTCCACAACGGAGTATTGGCAACTGCCATGCGGGCCAGCATGGCCATACCGGGAGTGTTCACCCCAGTGAGACTGGACAGCATGGTGCTGGTCGATGGCGGAGTGGTGAACAATTATCCCGTAAACGTAGTACGCGCCATGGGGGCAGACATTGTCATCGGAATAGATGTGCAAAGCGATTTGAAACCGGCCGCTGAACTGGGCAGTGCAGGCAGCATTCTAGGACAACTCATCAACCTGATGGGACTGGAGCTCTACAAGAAAAACCTAAAAGATACCGATACATATATAAAGGTAAATGTGGAAGGATATTCTGCCGCGAGCTTTACCCCCAGCGCCATAGACACACTGATCTGCCGAGGAGAGGAAGCGGCATTGGCACAAGAAAGTTCTTTGGCAAGGCTGAAACAGGAATTGGGCTTGGACAGTGCTTACACCCCCCGTCCACTACCCAGCTACCCCTACTCGTCCAACCGCAAAGTATACGTAAAGGAAATTTCGTTCGACGGTCTGGACGAGAAAGACAAACGATGGTTACTGAGACGTTGTGACCTGAAGGAAAATACCGAGATCAGCATCCGACGCATAGAAGAAGCAACAGCCATATTATGTTCCAACTTAGAATATTCCAACGCCATCTATCAGCTGCCCGAAGCCGCCGGAGGGGGTTACAATCTGCATTTCCTGCTAAGTAAAAAGTATGAAAATAAACTGAATGTGGGAATCCGCTTTGATTCGGAAGAGACAGCCAGCCTGCTGATCAATGCAACCAGCAATTTCCGCAGGAAAGTACCGACCAGCCTGTCACTGACAGGACGGCTCGGCAAACGCTATGCAGCCCGCATAAGCTATGGCTTCGATCCGGCTCCCCTGAAAAAGATCGGACTGTCCTATATGTTCCAGTACAACGACATCAATTTCTACCACAGAGGGGAGAAATCGCATAACTCCACATTCCGATACCACCAAGGAGAATTCTCATACTCAGACGTATGGTATAAGAACATACGCTTTGCCATCGGTCTGCGTTATGAACTATACGACTACGACAAATTCCTGTATCAGGAAGGAAATCATGGCTTCGACATAGGGAAAGAACACTTCTTCAGCTATTTTGCACAGATGCACTACGAAACCTTCAATAATGGCTACTTTCCCACCAAAGGCATATCGGCACGGGCCTCTTATTCGCTATACACGGACAATTTCACCGGATACGACGGCCACGCTCCTTTTTCCGCCATCAAAGGTTATTGCCAGGGAGTGCTTCCTGTCACCCGCAGATTCTCCGTTCTGCCTGCCGTGTATGGACGGTTTCTGATAGGTAAAAACATTCCTTACTCCAAGATGAATACCATGGGAGGGGATGTGCCGGAACGCTACCTACAGCAACAATTACCGTTTGTGGGAATAAACAATGTGGAATTAAAGAGAAACGCCTTGCTGATAGGAAGCCTAAAGTTCCGCCAGCGAATGGGAAGTGTACACTACCTGACTTTGACCGGCAACTATGCGCTGAATGCGGACAAGTTAAGATTCTTGTTGGAACAGGACACACAGTTCGGCTGTGGCATCGGCTATGGTCTGGATAGTATGTTCGGACCGTTGGAGGCATCACTAAACTATACCAACCGGGCCGACAAAGTAAGTATGTATGTCAATCTGGGATTTAAGTTTTGATTCCTCATCAACCCGGCCACTATCACGCCTTCGGCCGGAGACAGTCCATCAATACAACTATGAAACAAATATTCCGGGTGTATCCTTACACATCATCCAGCCATGATCCCAAGCATCAGGACACACCCGGAAGTTTTTTTTCAGAAGCACGGTTCCGTGTTCAATTATACTGCAATTCTACCCGACCAGTATTGGCCTGGACATGTATCTCCGCTTATTGATGAACAATCAAGGCCGAACGTGCCGGTACGACAAGCTCACCGCCCGAAATCCTTCCCATTCCATTCATATCTATCTTGCCATTCTTGCAAACCACAGTATATGTCCCCGATGGGACAGTCAGTTTTACAGGTTCGGTACGACTATTCAATGCCACAATTATATTTTTCCATGAATCTCCATTGGCATTCCCTTTCAACATGAAAGCAATCATATTCGTTTGGTCTACAGGTAGAAACTCCAACAGTTCACGCACTTTGTCGGCATCGTTCATACGAAAGGCGGGGTGTGCCTTACGCATAGCAGCCAATCCCTTCACATATTCGAACACATCCTTGTGTACGGTCTTGTTCCTCCAATCTATCGTATTGATGCTGTCGGGACTGTTATAGGAATTATGCACTCCTTTTTTATCACGCATCATCTCGTCTCCTGCAAAGATAAACGGCACCCCCTGCGAGGTAAAGACAAATGTTTCAGCCAGTTTCTGCAAAGCAGCCAGTTCTTCTACCGAAGCCCCCGGCATGGTTGCCTTCAGACGGTCGGCCAAACACATATCATCATGACAACTCACATAACTTATCATCTGGGTAGGCTGCAAGGCCCAAGGTTTTTTGCTGTAGTTCACCAAGTCATTAATGACCTGCGGATGCCGGATAGCCCCCACAATTCCAAACTTGATACTCATCTCGTGTCCGGGATTGCCTATCAAGAAAGCCCCCTTGGTATCATCATCCCATCCGCCGCGCAGCCCATCGCGCATTTCGTCAGAAAAAGCGGCAATACGGGGCATTTTCTCCACATTGACCTTCATTGCCAGCTTGTCCTCCTCCAATTGGGGCGAGCCGGCCGCCCATCCTTCACCATACATAAAGATGGACGGATCTATCCGATCGATTGCCGCACGTATCTCGTTCATCGTTTCAATATCGTGTATACCCATCAAGTCGAAACGGAACCCGTCTATGTGATATTCGTTTATCCAGTATAATACGGACTCTATCATGTATTTACGCATCATAGCACGGTCGCTCGCCGTTTCATTGCCACAACCCGAAGCGTTGGCCAACTGTCCGTCTTTGGTCTGACGATAAAAATAGCCGGGAACGGTGCGTTCGAAATTGCTGTCGTCCGTATTGAAGGTATGATTATATACCACATCGAGCACAACCCTAATTCCTGCCTTATGTAATGCCTGCACCATCTGCTTGAATTCCTTGATACGCACATCGGGCTTATAAGGATCCGTAGAATAAGAACCGTCGGGCACATTATAATTCTGCGGATCATACCCCCAGTTATATTGCGGCTTGTCCAACTTGGTTTCGTCTACCGATGCATAATCGTATGACGGCAACAGATGCACATGGGTAATGCCCAACTCCTTCAAGTGGTCTATTCCCGTCTTCTCGCCCAGCGGGCTAGTAGTCCCCTCTTCTGTCAGAGCCAGAAACTTTCCCTTATTCCGTATGCCTGAGACAGAATCCAAAGAGAAGTCGCGATGATGCATCTCATACACCATGATATCGGCATAATTATCCAAAGGAGGACGCACATCGTTCTCCCATCCTTCCGGATCCGTAGAGCGAAGGTCGATCACTGCCGCCCGCTTACCGTTCACCCCTACGGCTTTTGCCATAATGCCCGGAGTATCTCCCAGCCATTTCCCGCCCACCTTAACATTGAATGCATAAAATTTGCCATTCAAATCCTTCTTGACCGAGATGCTCCAAGTGCCATCCTTCCCTTCTTTCATCTGAAGAGTACCGGAAGCCGAACCTTCGTTGCCCGAATCAAACAAAAGAACACGCACTTCTTCGGCCGTAGGAGCCCAAAGCGAGAATTTTGTTTCGGCGGGCGAATACTCCATTTCGGTCAGTTCCCCTTCACGAACAGGATATTCATCAAACGAACGATATTCTTTTTCCACAGACTGACAACTAATGGTAGTCGACACGATAGATGCCCATATAACATGCTTTACATTCATATTCTTATCGTTTTATTTTATCGGGGTTCTTTTTTATAAAATCTTTCCATCCGGTGTATTCTTTAGCCAAAGCCGGTTTGCCCATTTGCAGGTAATGGCAATAGGCTGCCGCCAGCCCGTCCGTAGCATCCATAAAAGGAAGCATCTCACTTTCGGGAATGTGCAACATCCGTTTTAACATATCGGCCACCTGTTCTTTGCTGGCCTGTCCATTGCCGGTGATCGCCATCTTTATTTTCAGCGGCGCATACTCCGTAATGGGAATGTCACGGCTCAATGCTGCCGCCATAGCTACCCCCTGTGCCCGTCCCAACTTCAGCATCGACTGGACATTTTTTCCGAAAAACGGTGCCTCGATGGCCAGTTCGTCAGGCAGATAGGCCTCGATGATGCCGATTACCCGTTCAAAGATACGGCGCAGTTTCAAATAGTGATTCTCATACTTACGAAGATCTATAACCCCCATTGTCATGACTTGTGGCTTCGTGCCTATCACTTTCAGCAGGCCATATCCCATGATTGTCGTTCCGGGGTCAATACCCAGAATGATTTTCTCCTTTACCGGCTGAATCACTTGATCACCTCCATCAAGGTTGGGAAACCAACCACTTTATCTTTAAAAATCCTCATCATCTCCTCGTTCAGTTTCATACCTTGCCGGGTGTGCCAGCGATGCAAGGTAGCCGTGTCTTCCACTTCCCATTGTAACGAAAAGCACTCCGAATCCTGCTCCTTATGGCTAAGTATATGAGTGAGACGAGGATGATGCAATATCCCGGTTTTCTCTACTTCGGGAATGTAGCTCTCACTGAGCCAAATAACGAAGTTGCGTGCATCGTCAACGCTTATCTGATAAGTCGTATTATAAATCAACATATATTATACAATCTTTTTAATTAAAACAAAACCTATTCTGCCCTTATCACTTCTGCCCGATTGATACGGATTAATAAAGGACAGATAATTCTTCATCTAGTCAGACAAAAATACAACTATATTCTGGCAAATCCAAGTTTTGAGGCGACATATTTTTCATCATAAAACCATTCGACACACTTCAGAAAAGAATTATTCAAAAAAAACGCCCCAAATATTTTGCAGTATTAAATTTTCTGTATATCTTTGCACCGTAATCAAAAAACCGGGGCATTAGCTCATCTGGCTAGAGCGTTAGACTGGCAGTCTAAAGGTGGCGAGTTCGAGTCTCGCATGCTCCACTTTCTTTTCATTCCCCCAATCACAGAAAAATTTTCAACCCAAACAGAGAGGATCTCATCCCCTCTTCTGCTTATTTAATTGTCACTACCCGATACACATTTCCCTTTGCCGTATGCACCCGCTCGCCCAGCTGGGGCAGGATGCGGCTCAGGCTGTAGGCGGTCATGCCGCGCATGGCCGAAGGATGAGCGGCCTTCATGCGCTCGAACAGTTGGGTGGCGGAAAGAGACTGCACCTCTTGGGGGCTGTCCGCCT
>CAMWGU010000051.1 GCA_947173895.1 uncultured Bacteroides sp.
TGCGTGGCATGACCGCCTACAGCCTGAGCCGCATCCTGCCCCAGCTGGGCGAGCGAGTGCATACGTCCAAGGGGAATGTGTATCGGGTGGTGACAAACAGATAAGCGGGAAAACTTTCATCATCGAACCAACGCATTCATCATTTCGAAAATTTCATTCCCATCGAGTTCCGTATCGCATGGGATACTATCTACTTGTTCTCGGGTGATTTTTTCGTCATAGTACATTTCCACTCCGAGACCTGCAAACAATTCAATCAATTTTCGGGATGACTCTTCGATGGATGAATCAAATCCGAATGCGTCGCGATAGTATTTTTTGATGTCGTCCACATGATGCTTGCCCATAGCTTGAAGGAATCTCGGAAAAACGGATGTCAGACTCCTGCGATAGGAACTGCCGAACAGTTTTTCTGGCAGGAACTCCAATTCGTAAATTTCATAAGCGAACGGTTCCTCTTTTCCGATTCCCAGTCGGGACGAAGTGGAAAGCGAAGCTCCCAACATTATGGTTCCTCTCGCATCGAGGTCATTCGGATTTTTCTGCAAAGTTCGCGTCGCTTCAAGCACATTCCGGATATAGGAAATCCCCGCATCGTAAGACATCCTGTTTCTGTCACCGAGAATGCCGGCCGATAGCTGGATCAGTGTTACAAGGCCCGTATAGGTCGTCATTCCTTTATCCAAAGTCAGCGAATATTTAGGACAAAGAATCGCATAATCGGCGGCTATGCCGTATGCTGTTCCAAAATCTCCGGTTCTCGAATCGACGGAGACCGCACCCAGCCCGTTCTCGGAACCGCTGGACGGATAGGTAGGAATCAGTGCAAGCGGAAGACGTTCCGATCCGTATGGATTTTTCCCTTTTACGTAATTCCATAGGTCGGACTCGTGATAAAAGCCGAACGCTATTAACTTTGCGCTATCCATCACGCTTGCCCCTCCGGCACTGATAATCATCGTGATACTGTTTTCTTTGGCTATTCGGATTCCCTCCTCTATTTTGGCGAACTCACGCGAGGAGCCGCCGTATTCCACCAAAGGAATACCATTGTCGGTCAAGGTCTGTACAATGTCATCATGGCAGCCGTTTCGTTTTACAGAGCCGCCGCCGTAAACGAACATGACCTTGTGCCCTTTGGCTATTTCGGCAATGGTTGTCCGTATATCATTACGAAACAAAAGTTTCGTGTCGTTTCTGAAAATAAAATCTTTCATCTTTTTATAAATTTGTTTATAAATATCCAACCTCCAAATACTTGCATGAGCATACCGGGTACGCCAATACGAAAATCCTGTATGGCAAGGTAAAAGTCACCTTTAATAGCCCATTCTCCGAGCGTTCCGACAAATTGATAGGCCAGTACGATGGAGACCAGTATCCATACGGTCACTTTCCTAAAACGTGCCGCCGCCAACCCCGCGAAGACAGCGAGCAAGACGGATTTCAGCAGGATGGACGGAAGTGATGCCAACATAGGCATACCGAACAGAAGCGAATTGATGACAGGAGAAAATACGGCAGTCAGCAATCCGACTTTCCATCCGTATTTGTATGCTCCTACAAGCGTAAAAAAATAAATCGGTAGCCAGATTATTCCCCCTTGCGGTATGAGATGAAAAATTTGAGGCAATGCGATATTGCCCAATACGAATAATGAGGCTGCCAGATAGGTCTTCAATTCTGTATAGCCCAATGTGTAAAGTTTTACAGTTGTTGCTTGCATATTCTTGATGATTTAGAAATTGATATTGATTCCACCTATTACTGTGGCACGCGGCATAGGATACCCTGCGTTTATTTCGTATTTCTGAGCCAGCAGGTTCTCGCCACGTAGCCACAGGTCAAGCCATTTGGTCGCAGAAAACAGTCCACGCAAGTTCCATAACACAAAGTTTTCCATAACGGGATTATCTCCCACAGAGGTATAAAGTCCGCCAATATACTGGATACCGGTGGATACATTCCAGCGTTCCTTGGTGAAACTGCCTCCGGCGTAAAGTTTATGTTCAGGGGCAGCAATCACCGGGTTTTCCATGTGCAGGAAACTATAGTTGGCATCTACCGACCAATATGCATTGATTCGATATGCGACCATCCATTCCACACCGGCATTATCTATCTTACCGGAGTTCTGATTGAGTATCCCGGAACCGATGCCGTGACGACAGCTCCCATCGGAATAAATTCGGTAGGCAGCCGGTGATGCACATACCATGCGTTCCACACATCCTCGTCCATCCGTGACTGTGCCGACACAATCTTGCAGCAGTCAATGACCGACCCGCCTCCTACGGCGAGGATGAAATCGATCTTGTGCTCACGCACCAACCGTGTACCCTCCTGTACTTTGGCGTATGTGGGATTGGGCATAATACCGCCGAAGTCCGTCACTTGCTTGTCGCACTCCTCCAGCCAGGTGCGAATCTTGTCATACAGTCCAGTGCGCTTCAGCGAACTGCCACCGTAGGCAAGCAGTACACGCTGTCCCGCACATTTCATCTCTTCCTTTATCGCGCATTCCGCGCATCCCTTGCCGAAATACTGGCGGACGGGATATTGATAAACAGACTTGTTCATTATTATACTCCTTTTTAGTTCATTCTTAATTCTTCCGAAATGACATCGGTCTATCCGTTTATTTCGTATTGCTGCAAAACCGTGTGCAATAATTCAATAATAGCTCGATGTGCGAAACGATGATTGTACTGCTGTGCCGGTCGATGGCATGGTGCAGCTCCTTGCCGATCTCCTCCAGACAATCGGAAATGGTCTGCTGCCCCCGCTCGGTCAAAGCTCCATGACAACTGCACCGAGTGGGATAATCGTCGATATGTTGTTCCAGCGGTGTGTCACAAAGCAAGTCGGGATGAAAAATCACTCCCGTATAACCTTTCGTATTGCAGTGGAACGCGGTGGGTATCTCGAACATCTCACCGGGATTGACCAGTCGCAGAGAAGCCCAATCCCCGTTTTCATCCGGCCGTCAAATCAGTGTGTAGAAATTGCACGGTCTGTACAAATCCTCGCTCAATCGGTCGCCGGACAGATCGGCAAGACCGACCAGTGGATGCAACGTCTCCTGTCCCGTGAGTTTATTAAACAGATCTACCGTAATAACATTATTCGTATTCTTCTTGCTCAAATTCATATTCTTTTTCGATTGATAATGCAAAATTACCCCGGCTCTGTAAGGAAACAGCTATCCAGATTACAGATTGGAGTATAACTTTTACTGATTACGGAAGATTGTGGCGGAAATGTGTTACTTTTGCGCTCAGAAAGAGATAAATAATTATGGATAAGATAGTAAACATAACGACTGTCAGCGATTACAACGCGCATTGGGGGGGGTGCAAACCGTCATCCTTTGGTCAATGTGCTTGAAGGCTCACAAGTCGTTCGACCGATTCCGAATTGTCTGAAAAACTTCGGAGTGTACGTGATTTTTCTTAAAGACGTGATATGCGCCGATTATCTGAAATACGGACGGCAGGAGTACGACTTTCAGGAAAACACGCTGGTATTCGTATCGCCGGGGCAAGTTTTGGGACACCCCGCAGACGGTTCCACTTATCAAACCAAAGGCTGGTGTCTTTATTTCAGTCCGGAATTGCTGCGCGGAACACCGTCCGTAGCTTATTTTGCAGAACAGCTGCATCTGTCTGCCAACTATTTTGGCGACCTGATAAAAAAGGAGACGGGCAAATCGGCTCAGGAATACGTACAGCAAAAAATCATGAATACGGCGAAAGAGATGCTGGCTGACCCGAAGAAGAGCATCAGCGAAATTGCATACGCGCTGGGGTATCAATACCCGCAGTATTTCAGTCGGGCATTCAAGAAAGTAACGGGTTGCACGCCGAATGAATACAGGAGTGAAAGAATAACGGTATAATCAAAAGGACGGATATAGAAGAACTTAGGATATGTAGATTTATCCCCCTCCGTTCTTTCCCACCAGGGCAATACGGTCTCTTTTATTGATTATGTACGTGTTTTTACTACAACAAGACGGAATCCGTTGCGGCACACAGAGCGGGTAACTACGCTTGCCCATTGGGTGTCCGACAATTCGAGATTTCATCTATAACTCTTCCTTAGAAAGAAGCATTCCCGGTTTCTGTCATAGTCGATCAGCAGGATATATCGACACCCCCCAACATACATATAAAAATGGGATGATGCAAATCTTCTTCAAACGATCTGCATCATCCCATCTGTATTTCAGAATAGAAGTCCTCTCTCTGACGTTAAAATCACAAAAGTCCGTTAGATCCTAAAACGATCAACATCGAATATCCCAAGATTAATCCGATAGCTCCCATAATCAATCCCACCTTTTCCATATCCTTTTGCTGAATCATGCCCGTAGCGTGAGCCAATGCATTAGGCGGAGTAGAGATAGGAAGAACCATAGCAAGAGAAGATCCGACTGCCACACCGATCAGCAATGTCTCTACACCACCCAAGACTGATAGATTCTCGCGCATACTCATTCCTGCAATGGCAAGAATAGGAACCAGCAAAGCGGCTGTAGCCGTATGCGAAATAAAGTTGGCCATTGCATAACAGATCAATCCCGAACCGACTATCATCAATACAGGAGGCCAAGTGTTGAACGGAATAGACTCAATCATGTGACTTGCAAGTCCAGTTTCCTGCAATGCAACACCCAGTGCAAAGCCACCAGCCACCATCCAAAGCACACTCCAGCTGATTTCTTCCAAATCGCGTTTAGTAATCACACCTGTGACACAGAAAACTGCAACCGGAATCATAGCCACCACATTAGAATTCACTCCGGTGAACTTATCGGACATCCATAGCAACACCGTCACAGCGAAAGTGATATACACCAAAATAGAACGCCAATCCTTTTTCGCTTCTCCGTCTATCTGCAGTTCAATCGTCTTTTGCTTGAAGGGAAACAGACGCAACAGAATAATCCAAGCAATAAACAATACAACAATCGTATAAGGCATCATAAAGCCCATCCATTCGCCAAAACCGATATTCAAATTCAAGCCTTCCGGATCATTCAAGTATTTCAAAGCAATAGCATTAGGAGGAGTCCCGATAGGCGTTCCCATACCGCCGACATTAGCAGCCACAGGAATAGCTAGAGCCAAACCTATTTTACCTTTTCCATCGGCTGGAAGCGACTTCAGTACCGGAGTCAGGAAGGTGAGCATCATGGCTGCGGTAGCCGTATTACTGAGAAACATGGAAAAAACCGCCGTCACCATGATAAAGCCCAACAAAACATAACGGGACTGAGTGCCGAAAGGTTTCAGCATGACACGGGCCAACAACACATCTAAACCGCTCTTGGTGGCAGCAATAGCCAAAATGAATCCACCGATAAACAACATGATGATAGGATCGGCAAAACAATGCATTATGGATTTATACTTCACTGTACGCCCCAACTCCTCAGCCGGAATGCCCTGAGTGAAAAGCCAAAGGCTACTGTCGGACACAGTCAACAGCAACAAGACCACAATCAATACGGAAGTAGTCCATGCCGGAATGGCCTCGAACACCCACATCAAAGTGGCGAACACAAAAATAGAGATCAATCTCTGTTCAATCACTGTCAGACCTTCTATCCCAAAGGTCTCAATAGGTAAACACCATAATACGAGAGCCAGCACAATGGCAATTGCCAATTTGATAACTCTGCTTGCCGTTCTGTTTTCAGCCAAACGCTTGGCTTTCTTTAAATCTTGATAGGCTTCTACCAAATGGAAGCCATGGAAAATCTTGTACATTGTATTAATTTTAGCAAAAACAGGTGCAAAGGTAATACTTTATTCTGATATAACCTATGCTTACAACGGGAATAAATTTATTTTATACAGATAACACATCGGTATCTTGTTTCCATTAATTACCCCAAAGAACACCCACACAGAATAATAAAAGATTATAGGACAGCAGCAACAGCCTCGGCCAAATCCTCATAATCCGCTAAGGGATTATCTGTAAAGACATAACAAATCATCCCGCTTTTATCTACAATATAGACACGAGGTATGCCCGATTTAGCAAACAAATGATAGACGGAACGATCATCTTGAGCCGAGTAAGGCAAAGTAAAACGATGTTCCTCCCAATAACGGGCTATATCTTCCTCCCCCTCTTCCCTACTGATGCAGACCATCTGTACGACAGCACCAAATTCGTCATAAATCCGCTGAAGAACAGCGAGTTCCTTCCGGCAATCCGGGCATCCGGTATGAAAAAAAACGACCACGGCAGGGTTTCCCAACAAACATTCAGAAGTCACCTTCCGCCCATCATCCATCACTACCGAAAAAGCAGGAACCCTGTCTCCCGATTGTAAATTGACGGTTCCCTCCTCCATTTCATCACCAATACATGCTGCAAACAATATGCAAGCCCCTAACAGGAAACCAAACGTTTTTATCCAAGTCCTCATGATATTCTTTAAAATTATTCTTTTTGCAAAGGCAAAACGCTTTTCATGAAATTAGCACTTTGACAATTTACACGGTCCATGTGCGTACCTACAATTTTCTTAATTCTTTATAGAGGCGTTGCACTGGAAGCCCCATGACATTGAAATAGCTACCAGATATGTTCTTGACCCCTATGAACCCTATCCATTCTTGTATGCCATAGGAACCAGCCTTATCCATTGGCTTGTAAATGCGGACATAATAATCTATTTCTTCGTCCGACAAATCCTCGAAAGTGACTTCCGTCACAGTAGAGAACCCTCTCTGCTCTCCAATCGTAGTCAGACAAACCCCGGTTATGACCTGATGAGTCTTGCCGGAAAGATTCCGCAACATCTGCCGCGCCTCTTCCTCACTACAGGGTTTACCCATAACCACCCCATCCAACCACACAATCGTATCGGCCGTAATAATCAGTTCGTCCGATGACATGGAATTTCGGTAAGCGTCCGCCTTTTTGCGAGCTATATACAGAGGAATTTCCTCTCCACACAATGCATCCGGATAAGTTTCTTCTATACCAGATAGCGTCTTCACTTCATATTCTAGGTCCAATCCGGACAGCAATTCCTTGCGACGTGGTGAATTGGAGGCTAGAACCAGTTTATATTTATTCAAGTTTTCCAACATAACTTATCGCTTGTTTTTATTACCACCCGAAAGCCTTTTCATGAGACATCCATTTCCCCTGAGCTTTCAGAACTTGTTCTACCACATCACGACCACAGCCATACCCTCCTTTATGGTGAGAGATATAAACGGCCGTTTCTTTTATCTCGGGCGCCGCATCAGCCGGACAGCAGGGCAGGCCACAAAGACACATCACTTCATAATCGGGAATATCGTCGCCCATATAAAGTATCTCCTCGTCACGCAATCCATATTTTTCCTTCAAATGAGCATACTCGCGGGTCTTTACGGCAGCAGCCAGATATACATCCTTTATTCCAAGTCCCTCATAACGTTTGCGTACCGCATCGGTATTTCCACCGGTAATAATAGCAACATGCAACCCGCACTTCACAGCCAGCTGCAATGCATATCCATCCTTGATATTGACAGTACGCATAGGTTCGCCACTGGGATGCAACCCTATTGTCTCCGCACTCAGCACGCCATCCACATCGAACACCAGTGCCTTTATTTTTTTTAAATCATAGTTTATCATATACAATTCACTATTTCTTTCCTCTTTTGTCCGCAGAAGAAACAGACAATGGAAGATTATGGATACTTTTACTTATCATTTCATACAACTCCTGCAAAGACGCCTCGTCGACCAGCATATCCAGATGTTTGCAGATCACATTTTCATCATAGCGCACAGCCGGACCCGTCTGAGCCTGAACAGGAGAAAGTTCGTGTACCTTTCCGGCTGTCTCATCTATCAGTGACAGCATCACCTCAAAAGGAATTCCCTGCTTTTTCAGAATATACGAACTCAAAGCATACATGTGATTGGCAAAGTTGCAGGCAAAAACCGCAGCCAGATGCAAATGTTTGCGTTGCTCCGAAGTGGCTTCATACACCTTGGGACTAAGACATGCTGCTATCTTACGCAGCAACTCTAACTCTTCCGATGAAGATGCCTCTATAAAAAAAGGAACAGTACCCAAATCCACCTCGCGCCGTTTACTAAAGGTCTGCATAGGATAAAGCACCCCATAACGTTCGGCCACCCCCTTCCACAAGTCCATAGGCATACTACCTGCCGTATGTACAAACAAGGCCTGCTCTCTCCCTTTCACCAGCGCAGAAGCCAGCAGCTGCAAAGCAGTATCTTTCAAAGCCACAATATACAAATCGGCATCCCCACAAATTTCTTCTACTTTCAGGGTATAATCCGTCGAAAGCTTGGCAGCCAAGGCAGAAGCCGACTCCTCCGTACGACTGTATACCTGCAAGATGGAGCAACCGGCTTTTTGCAAAGCAGTTCCCAAATGAGTCGCTACATTACCGGCCCCTATCAAAACAATCTTCATCATCGAGTTGAAATTAAATATAAAATAACCCCAAGCAACAATAAAGCCGCCGGCAACAAATAAGCAGACATCTGTCCCAACAAAGCTATCACCAAACCTATATTCAAAATCAGCCAGATACCCGCCAGCACAATACCGACAGACTTATCCGCCTTGAACCACAAAAAAACAACAGCCGCATAAAGCAACATATTATCTTTTTGCATAACCCATGGCAAACCATGCGAAGCAAAACCTATAAATTTATCAATGAGATAAAGTATCCCCATTACGATAAGGAACACCGCTGAAGCCTTATACGTATCTTTATGATTGACAGCAGCCACGTTTACTTGCCTCCATATTTATTAATGTGAACTTTTTCCCATTGTAAATGTTCCTCATTGAAAGGTTTGCGCTCCATACCCTTGTGTCCCACAGCTATAATAGAAATCACCTGCAATTGCAAGGGAATATCGAGCAAAGTATGTACATATTCGCCCGAAGGCATGCCGGTAGCAGTAAAACGTTCGCGTACTTGTATCCAGCAACTTCCCAGTCCCAGATCTTCCGCCTGCAACTGAATTATCATGGAAGCAATCGCAGCGTCTTCAATCCAGACATCACTGGCCAAAGGATCGGCCATCACTACTACAGCCAAAGCAGCATCTGCCAAAAAAGACGATCCCATCTCTTTGCAATGAGAAAGCCTTTCCAGCATTTCTTTTTCATCCACTACAATAAACTGCCAGCAATTGCTACGTTTAGAAGATGGAGACATCAAAGCGGCTTTCAACAAAACAACCACTTCTTCCTGTGTCAACTCCTGATCTGTGAACTTACGCATGCTACGTCTGTTCTTTATCAAGTCACTAAATTGTTCCATAAGATATTCAGTTAAATTATTTTTCTGCACAAATATACAACTAGAATATGGATTGATAAACAAAAAACAATAAATTTGCAATCAGAGATGCCTGTCAGATTAAGTACATATCACAAAGGAAATGCCATTCCCCCACTTCCGGGAACAAATATTTTCCATTCTACCGAGTTGTTTCATGTCTTCGAAATGACTCGGGGATACGATCCTATACTTATTGTCGCCTATATGGATAACCATCCCGTGGGCAAACTATTGGCGGTCATCCGAAAAAGCACACGCCTGTTTCCGCCTGCCATCATCAAACGTTGCGAAGTTTACGGCACTGGTGAATATTTCGATAAGGAATTCGACAAAGAAGAATTATTTGGCGAAATGCTGGAACATCTTACAAACGAAGTCCTCCGCCACTCGTTCCTGATAGAATTCCGCAATTTGGAAAATCCGCTATTTGGATACAAAGCATTTAAAAGAAACAACTATTTCGCTATCAACTGGTTAAGAGTACACAACTCATTGCACAGCAAAACGCCCTACGAACGCCTAAGCGTATCTCGTAAAAAGCAAATAAACAAAGCATTAAGAAACGGCGCTGTCATGGAAATTGCAAACAACGAGAAAGACATACAGGATTTCTTCCGAATGTTGAGAAACGCTTATGCATCACAGATCAGGAAACACTTTCCGGACATCAACTTTTTCCGACTATTAGCACATCAGAATCCAAATAAAGAGTTGGCTAAAATATTCCTTATAAAATATAAAAACAAAATCATAGGGGGATCCATCTGCATTTTTTCTAAAGGGAATGCCTACTTGTGGTTCTCGGGCGGTATGAGAAAAACGTATGCTTCCCTTTATCCAGGCATTTTGGCCGTATGGGCCCCCATTACTTATGCCCACCAAAACGGATACGCCCACTTGGAATTTATGGATGCAGGACTTCCATTCAAAAAACATGGATATAGAGATTTTATTCTCCGATTCGGAGGAAAACAGAGTAGCACACGCCGATGGTTCCGCATCCGGTGGAAGTGGTTGAACAACCTCCTGCGCCGATTCTATATTTGAATCCTTTATGCCTTTTCATCCAAGGCGTTGCGAAGCATTAACCAAATAAGAAATAAAATTGAGGAAAAATTTCTTTATTTAACCCGAAATTACTTTCTTTGTGGAGTTTTATCTGAGAACATAAGTATAAAACCAAACTATTAAAATTATAAGATTATGAAAATCTCACACATTGAGCACTTGGGCATTGCTGTAAAAAGCATTGAAGAAGCCCTTCCGTATTACGAAAATGTATTAGGTCTGAAATGCTACAATATCGAAACAGTAGAAGATCAGAAAGTGAGAACCGCTTTTTTGAAAGTAGGCGATGTAAAAATAGAACTGTTGGAACCAACAAGTCCGGAAAGTACAATTGCCAAATTCATAGAAAAGAATAATGGCAACGGTGGCATGCATCATTTGGCCTTTGCTATCGAAGATGGTGTGACCAATGCATTGACCGAAGCAGAAGCTACAGGTATCCGCCTCATTGACAAAGCTCCCCGTAAAGGTGCCGAAGGATTGAACATCGCTTTCCTACACCCCAAATCAACTTTAGGTGTACTAACCGAACTTTGCGAGAAACCATAAAACGAACGATGACGAGCGACGCATAGTCATCAATCAAAAATTAAATCAGATATATAGTTTATAAACCATTATCAATATGAGTAATCAACTTGAAAAAATAAAAGAGCTTATCGAACGCCGCGCTACAGCACGCCTGGGCGGAGGTGAAAAAGCAATTGCGAAACAACACGATAAAGGAAAATATACAGCACGCGAACGTATAGCCATGTTGCTGGATGAAGGTAGTTTCGAAGAAATGGACATGTTTGTAGAACACAGATGCACCAACTTCGGCATGGAAAAGAAGCATTATCCAGGTGACGGCGTAGTAACAGGATGCGGTACTATAGAAGGACGCTTGGTATATATTTTCGCACAAGACTTCACCGTTTCCGCAGGTTCCCTGTCCGAAACCATGTCTCTGAAAATCTGCAAAGTAATGGACCAGGCCATGAAAATGGGTGCACCCTGCATCGGTATCAACGATTCGGGAGGCGCACGCATTCAGGAAGGTATTAATGCACTGGCAGGCTATGCGGAAATTTTCCAACGCAATATCCTTGCCTCCGGAGTTATTCCACAGATATCAGGTATCTTCGGCCCTTGTGCTGGTGGTGCTGTTTATTCTCCTGCCCTGACAGACTTCACCTTGATGATGGAAGGTACATCGTATATGTTCCTCACAGGACCGAAAGTAGTAAAGACCGTTACCGGTGAAGATGTCAGTCAAGAAAATCTAGGAGGTGCAAGTGTACACTCCACCAAATCGGGCGTAACCCATTTCACTGCCAAAACAGAAGAGGAAGGACTGGCCATGATCCGCAAACTATTGAGCTACATTCCGCAAAACAACTTGGAAGAGGCCCCCTACACAGACTGTACCGATCCGATTGACCGACTGGAAGATTCTTTAAACGAAATAATTCCAGACAGCCCCAACAAACCCTACGACATGTACGAAGTGATCAGTGCTATCGTAGACAATGGAGAGTTTATGGAAGTACAACCAGATTACGCCAAAAACATCATCATCGGCTTTGCACGTTTCAACGGACAGTCAGTAGGTATCATAGCCAACCAGCCCAAATACCTGGCAGGCGTATTGGACAGTAACGCTTCGCGCAAGGGGGCACGTTTTGTACGCTTCTGCGATGCGTTCAACATACCTCTTGTATCATTGGTAGACGTTCCGGGATTCCTTCCAGGCACAGGACAAGAATATAACGGCGTCATCCTTCATGGTGCCAAACTATTGTATGCTTATGGCGAAGCTACTGTTCCCAAAGTTACAGTCACTCTGCGTAAATCATACGGTGGTTCCCATATTGTAATGAGTTGCAAGCAACTTCGGGGTGATATGAATTATGCATGGCCTACAGCTGAAATCGCAGTAATGGGCGGTGCAGGTGCCGTAGAAGTATTATATGCGCGCGAAGCCAAGGAACAGGAAAATCCAGCCGCTTTCTTGGCCGAAAAAGAAGCGGAATACACCAAACTATTTGCCAATCCTTATAATGCAGCCAAATATGGCTATATCGATGATGTTATAGAACCGCGCAATACCCGCTTCCGTATCATTCGTGCATTGCAACAGCTACAAACAAAGAAGCTGACCAATCCAGCTAAAAAGCATGGTAATATTCCTCTTTAATTAGAAATCTAAAAAATGGAGAATTGAACATGAAAAAACTAAATATAGGAATATACCTCTCTTTGCTGCTAATGGTAGTAGGCTTGTGTTCTTGCGGAGAACGGAAATCGAACACCAAAGTGGTACTGAATGAAGTACTGATTGAAAATGAAAGTAACTTTCAGGACGACTATGGAATACACAGCGCATGGATTGAGATATTCAACAGATCATTTGGTAGCACAGATCTTGCCGGTTGTCTACTAAAAGCGAGTAGCCAGCCCGGTGATACCGCTACGTATTTTATTCCGAAAGGAGACGTGTTGACAGTGATCAAACCACGCCAACATGCTTTGTTCTGGACAGACGGAGAACCCAACCGAGGTACCTTCCATACCAATTTCAAACTGAACACAACTGCCGACAATTGGATCGGATTATATGATTCGGGAAGAAAACTGTTGGACCAAATTGTGATTCCTGCAGGCACATTGCAAGCAAACCAATCATACGCACGCATCAGCGATGCGGCTAAAGAATGGGAAGTGAAAGGAGCCAGTGCAGACAAGTATGTAACTCCAAGTACAAACAATAGAACCATCAATAGTCATGCGAAAAAGGAGAAATTTGAAGAGCATGACAGCAATGGTATCGGTTTGGCTATCTCTGCCATGAGTGTAGTATTCAGCGGGCTTCTTCTGCTGTTTATTCTATTCAAGCTAGTAGGCAAGATATCAGTCAACCTGAGCAGACGTAATGCAATGAAGGTCAAAGGCATTACAGACAAGAAAGAAGCCAAAGAAAAGAAACTGGGCGAAGCCCCCAGCGAAGTATTTGCTGCAATCGCCATGGCTATGCATGAAATGCAAAACGATGTGCACGATGTAGAAGAAACCGTGCTTACCATTACTCGTGTAAAACGAAGTTATTCACCATGGAGTTCCAAAATTTACACTTTACGTGAGAATCCCCAGAAAAAGTAAATTCCCTCTATTAATAATAAAACGATGAAAGAGTATAAATATAAAATTAACGGTAACGTATATAAAGTTACTATCGGAAACATAGAAGACAACATTGCCCATGTTGAAGTAAACGGCACTCCCTACAATGTAGAAATGGAAAAGGCTCCGAAAGCAACCGTCAAACCGGTTGTACGCCCAGTGTCAACAACTCCAGCACCAGCGCCGACACCTGTATCAAGACCGGCTATGGCTGCAAGCAAGTCTGGTGTAAAATCCCCTCTGCCTGGTGTAATCCTTGACATCAAAGTCAATGTAGGAGACACTGTCAAGAAAGGGCAAGTAGTAGTGATACTGGAAGCCATGAAAATGGAAAACAACATCAATGCAGACAAAGACGGCAAAATCACAGCCATCAATGTCAGCAAAGGAGAATCTGTTCTTGAAGGTACTGACCTCGTAATTATTGAATAATATGGGAGATTTTATAGATTTTATCGGAAATAACTTGGCCGACTTCTGGACATACACCGGATTTGCCAATGCAACAGCCGGTCATTTCGCGATGATTTTCTTCGGCCTGTTGTTTATCTATTTAGCAGTAGCCAAGGAATTTGAGCCGATGTTGCTTATCCCTATCGGATTCGGTATTTTGATCGGTAATATTCCTTTCAATATGGAAGCCGGACTGAAAGTCGGCATCTATGAGGAAGGTTCTGTACTCAACATTTTATATCAAGGAGTTACCTCCGGATGGTATCCGCCGCTCATCTTCCTGGGCATCGGTGCCATGACGGACTTCTCGGCATTGATTTCGAACCCCAAACTGATGTTGATCGGAGCTGCCGCACAGTTTGGTATCTTTGGGGCATATATGATTGCACTGGCTATGGGATTCGACCCGATGCAAGCAGGTGCTATCGGTATCATTGGCGGTGCAGACGGTCCGACGGCCATCTTCCTTTCATCCAAACTGGCACCTAACCTGATGGGGGCAATTGCGGTATCGGCCTATTCGTACATGGCGCTGGTACCAGTCATCCAACCGCCTATCATGCGCCTGCTCACTACCAAGGAAGAACGTCTGATCCGCATGAAACCGCCACGTGTTGTGTCTCATACAGAAAAAGTGATGTTCCCCATCATCGGTCTGTTGCTCACTTGCTTTTTAGTTCCATCGGGCCTGCCCTTGTTGGGTATGTTGTTCTTTGGTAACCTGCTGAAAGAAAGTGGTGTCACTCGTCGTCTAGCAGAAACGGCACGTGGCCCGCTGATTGATACGATCACCATCTTACTGGGACTGACTGTGGGAGCCTCTACACAGGCATCAGAGTTCCTTACTCTCGACTCTATCCTGATTTTCACTTTGGGTGCATTGTCGTTTGTCATTGCTACTGCTTCAGGTGTCATTTTCGTGAAGCTGTTCAATCTGATACTAAGCAAAGACAATAAAATCAATCCGCTCATCGGTAATGCTGGAGTATCTGCCGTTCCCGATTCGGCACGCATTTCTCAAGTTATCGGTTTGGAATACGACCCGAGCAACTATTTGCTGATGCATGCAATGGGTCCTAATGTGGCCGGTGTGATTGGCTCGGCTGTAGCTGCCGGTATTTTGCTTGGATTCCTGATGTAATCCTTTATCAACCTATATAAAAGAGAGTCGTATCAACGCTACCTTTGGAGCAATGATACGACTCTCTTTATGTTTATCTGTTATCAATTACTATAACGCGTTTGCAAAACGTGTCCACTTGCTTTTTTGTCATTTACGTGAAACAATTGTACCCGTAGCCTGACAAGTGGGCATGACCAACATTTCCGCAATCTGCATGTATTCCGGAACAGAAGCAGCAAAGTAAACCGTCTCCGCAATATCATCTCCTGTCAACGGGCGAGTACCTTTATATACATTATCGGCCTTTTCCTTATCTCCCCGGAAGCGAACCACCGAAAAGTTTGTCTCTACCAGTCCCGGTTTGATATTGGTTACCCGCAACGGGGTATCGACCAAATCAATGCGTAATCCGTCCGACAAAGCCTTTACAGCAGCCTTTGTGGCACAATATACACTACCTCCCGGATAAGCGGCATCGCCGGCAATAGAACCTATATTAATAATGTGTCCGCGACCGCGTTCCAACATGCCAGGCACCACCAGGCGTGTCATAGCCAACAAAGACTTGATGTTTGTATCGATAACAATATCCCATTCGTCCAGATTTCCCTCCTGCTCTTTGTCCACGCCAATCACCAGTCCGGCATTGTTCACCAGTATATCAATGGATTTCCATTCCTCCGGCAACGATTCTAGAGCCACTGAAGCAGCTTTACGGTCGCGCACGTCAAAAGGAAGCAAATGTACTTTTGCACCATATTGCTTTTCCAACTCTTCTCTGAAAGCATTCAGCTTGTCCACACTGCGTGCATTTAAAATCAACCTTGCCCCTTGCGAAGCAAACTTACGGGCACATCCGGCTCCAATCCCGCTGGAAGCTCCTGTGATAAAAACAATCTTATCCATTTTTTTATTTCGATTTATTAAAGAATTTGCTAAAGAACAATATTTGATAATCAATGGCATTATTCCAATACTTACCTGTGTGTCCTCCCGGACGAACTATAAAATCATGTCCTACTTTCTTCTCTAGCAGTCTGGCATGTACAGCCTTGTTGACCTCCAAAAAGAAGTCTTCACAACCACAATCTATCATAACAGCCAGATCGCCATCCTTTATCTTGTCCAACTGATTGATAACCGTATGTTCATCCCATACCTGCCGGTTGGCACTCTCCTCTCCCAGTTGCTCCTTCATATTCCAGCTATCGGGAAACGGACGGATATCCAACCCGCCGCTCATGCTGCCACCGCCACCAAAAACATCCTTATGACGAATAGACAACCACAAACTTCCATGCCCTCCCATGCTCAGTCCGGTTATGGCCCGGCTTCCTCTTTCAGCCTTTGTTGCAAAATGACGGTCGATGTAATCCACCAGTTCTTTTGAAACAAATGTTTCATAGCGATACTCTTTGTTCAAAGGACTGTCCCAATACCAACTGTTCTTTCCATCCGGACAAACAAATATAATCCCTTCCCTGTCGGCAATTTGAGGCAACTCCGGTTTTAGCCCAATCCATGTTCCTGCATTACCGCCATGACCATGGAGCAAATACAATACTGGGCATCGCTTGCCTTCCATAGCTTTATCCGGACGAATGACGACAACCTGGATTTCTTTCTTCATAGCATCGCTATGCACCGACAAAGTGTCTACTTTGGCTGCCCGCACTTCTGCAAACAAGCACAAAAGCCCTATAAAAAGAGCCGAATATCGTTTTTTCATATATCTTTTTTTATTATCCGATGTAAAGATACAATATAAATTGCAATCCGGTTGCATCTTCTTTTCACTATCTTTGTTGGCCTTAGACAAAAAGAAAACATGAATAAAATAAAAGGAGCATCAGCATTCCAAAGGCAAAAAGAAGAAAAAGAAACAATATTTATGGACGAAACAATTTATCTGAATAAGCTGGAACAACGGAAAATCAAGCCAACTGCCATACGGCTATTGATACTGAAAACCATGATGCAACGTCAAGACGCTTTTTCAATGACCGATCTGGAAAACGAACTGGACACAGTGGACAAATCAACCATTTACCGGACTCTGACTTTATTTCTGGCCCACCATTTGATTCATGGAATCAACAACGGAACGGGTGCCTTAAAATATGCCGTATGCAGCAATGACTGCAATTGCGAAATAGACGACCAGCATACTCACTTTTATTGTGAGAAGTGCCACCGCACGTTTTGTCTGAAGCACATCCACGTACCCGTTGTGCCGCTCCCACCCGGATTCACCATACAAAGTATCGGCTATGTGCTGAAAGGCCTATGTTCGGAATGTTCGTCAGCCGGAGCTACCCTTCTTTCTGCCGAAGACCGACCACATCTCCTATAATTCCATTTGAAAGACCTGTGCCGACCGTCCTTGCCTCCAACAGAAAGAAGCTATATCCCTACCTTATGCAATAAAGTAAGGATATAGCTCCATTACCCGATGCGGACATTCGCATCCCAACGGAATGACATACTCTTATTTAGAAGCAATAAACTTCTTGCTCAGCCACTTTCTGACCGGCTCGTCATACAGTTTCAGACACAGATAAGCCACCACCACATTCAGCGTATAAACAGCAGCTACCATCGGCCAAGTATCGGCAAGAGTAAAGAGTTGCTTGTCGATCAGCCAGGCATAGAACAGATACATGAACGGATAATGCACAATATACAGCGGGAAAGAAATATCGCCCAAGAATTTACATATCTTTGTCGACTTCGCATCTGTTGTAGTTCCCGATGCACCCAGCCAGATAAGGACAGGAAAAACTATAATGATACAAAACGACTCATACAATCCGTTGACACAGATCGGGTCGGAACCTTCCAGATAAGGAACAGAGAACAAGGCCAACAAAACGATTGAACAAATCCAAAAGGCGCCTCTCACCTTGACAGGCTTGAAATGGCGAGACAAGAGCATACCCACAGAGAAAGGGAAAAACATCCGCAGAGAACCGCCCAGAAAGTTCATACAGTCTAACGTCCAACCCACTCCGAAGCTACCATAGCCCGAAACATCCAAAGTGGTAAAGGCCACCAGTGCGACTCCCAGCAGGAAGACAAGCGCGCTCAACGCTTTGGTAGACATACGCCGGATGAATAAAGCATACAGAATGTTGCCGATATACTCGAAAAACAACGACCAGCTGGGACCGTTCAGTGGAAACATTTCTCCATTTCCCCTGACTTCATAAGGCATTCCCGTGGCAGGTATGAAAAATATGGCGCAAAGCAATGCCAACATAGTCATGGAAGTGGCCACGTGCGTCCCGTCCCACTGCACACTTCCCTGTATGCAGAAAGTGATAAGCCCCAAGACCGCCCCCATAATTACCATGGGATGAAGACGGATCAAACGACGCTTGAAGAAATCTTTCATCGTAAAGTTTTTCGACCAACGGTCGTCATACGCATAACCAATAACAAAACCGGAAAGAATAAAAAAGAAATCCACGGCCAAATAACCGTGATTGATACCGTCAATAACGGCCTTGCCACCGGCAAAAGCAAACCCTTCATATACATGGTACCATACGACTAAAAGCGCTGCAACGCCTCGCAACCCGTCAAGCAGGTCATAATGGGGCTTAGTATCTGTAAACGCAGCAGAAGAAATGTTTTGCATAATAAACAAATAGATTAAATAATTGTTTTTTTAATAATTGTTCTTAATATGACTGCAAAGTTACACAACTTACAGGCTTTAAAATTTGTCCTAGGGCAAAAACGGTTTTCTTTCTTCATGCCAATGCCAATATACCTTTTCACTCTCCTACGAATACTTGCCACCGGCCGCTACATTTCTTAAAACACCGTCGGTGTTCTTTAGAACGCCGGCAGAGTTTTATAGAACACCGACAGAGATCATTAGAACACCGACGGTGTTTTAAGAAATCTATAGGATACGAACAGTTTTCCGTAAGGGTAAAAAATAATTTGAGTACCGTTAAGACCAACTATACATCGTTTTCCCGCCATGCGGCAGGCCATCAACATTTACCTTTGCATACTGGATTTTAAGTTAAGAAGGAAGAGTTTCAAGGCAGACAAGAGGACTCAAGTAATAATTCAGTTCCGTAAATAATGCAAACATCAATAAAATAACTAATTTTGCACTCGGATAGAGACAACTCTTCCCAAGACATAAGAATGGAATGTATTCCATCTCGGCCGCATCTTGCAGGCAGATCGTTTTCTTGGGATATGCCCCGGATATCTTGCGCATGCAAGATTCCGTTTCCCGAGATTGTTGCAGCTAAGACAAGAGTGAATAATTAATTTCTGATTCTCATGCTTTTCTTATTTTAAATTTATGACTATTGCTTCTTGAATTTACAAATCATCAGTATATCATTGCTGTTCTCATGTAGGAGATCCTTCAATTTAAGGATGCGCTCGCGGACTTCAGCACTCATTTCCCTATTGGCCGACAAGGCCTCCTCCAATTCTTCCCTCAATGCCAACGGTTCCCAATAATAAGCGACATAATCATCTCTTATAAACCAAAACCAATAATCAACATCAAACTTAATACCACCCAAGTAATCGTTTACCACCTGTATATACCGGCCTTTCCCGGTCTTTTTGTCCACTTGGAAAAGCTTATATCCGATTATATTCTCAGGATTAATATTCGTACCCTCTCTGTAAGTCTGCTGACAAGTATAAAAATGCAAAGGGGTCTCCTTAGAACAGACAGTTACCAGCTTTTCCGCATGCATATTGGAAGTATATACCGGATAAATTTGATTGGTCTCTATATTATAGTGATAAATAGTATCTTTCCTGCAATCATAATAGGGATTGATACTCAATGAGTAAATCGGGCTTTCTTCTTCCATCCGCAAAACCCACACTTCCGAATCATTGCGTGGCACCAAAAATCCGGAAGAGGAGATGCTTTGACTTAATTTCCCGGAAAAGTCCTGCACCCGGCAGAGATACTTAATGTCCGGAATATAAGTCTTTCCCCTTTGATAAACACCATAGGGCGTTTGGAAAATGACCACCTGATTCTTATCCTTATCAAAATAGACTTTTGCCCGTTCCAAGAGTTCACCTTCGGGCAGGCGGATGGTTTCATCCTCATGGAAGTTCCCCTTCAAATCGTATGCATAAATATGATTTCTAAACGAATTTACCAGATAAATACGATTATGCTTTTCATCTATTTCAACATTCCATATCAGAAAATACTCACCGGGGCCTTCTCCGACCTTTCCTATATTGCCCAAGAACTTACCGCTCTTACGGCTATACAGCTTTACCGGATAGTGAACGTGATGGATGGCAAAGAAATTCTTGCTGACGGCTATTTTGTATTTCTTGATGAATGCCTCCAGTGTGTCGGAGTCCATCGGAATGATTTCCACCGACTCCATCAAGTCGGTCAGCTTGAGTTCATGCACTTTATCATCCATCGTATTTACATCAAAAGACAAAAATTCTTCTGAAGAAGTTGGATAATCCTTTTTACCATTGCTGCAACCATGGAGCAGAAAAAGAAAGAGAAAAGAAATTAGATAACAATGTGTTTTCATAATTAATTAAATTTTAGTGGAAGCTCTTAGAATCTCCACGAATACAACAACAAAACATTTAATTATTAGACCTAGGTTCCTATTGACAAATATAGGCTTTTGATGTCTTATCTGCAAGTATTTAAGCGAAATTCGCGCGGTCCGCACGTCACCACAGCCCGCATCGATGAAAAAACGGGCATCACGGGGGTGCATTGAAAACCTCACACAAGGCATCGAACAATGCCTACCGCATGCTGGCAAAATTCGAATAGCGGCGAGGCTCCCGACCCGGCACTCTAATAAGATTCAATTTCGCAGATTCAAATCGTGCACTTCATTGCCTGTTTTGAATCTGCATTTTCTCAACTGAAAAAACTTCAACGCCAGCACAACAAGCATTTCCTGTCCTTATTTGCAATTTTCCCGCATAAAATTCAGCCCTATACGACAAGTAACCATAGAAAATAGGAAAATCTTTCTTTTACCGTTCCTCTTAAAATTCCTAGTTTTGTGGCAAGAAACTACTAAATTGAAAAGGATATGTGCAAGAAAGGATATTGTATAATTTGCCATCGAAATAATCAAAAATTATCAGACGAACACGTAATACCGGAAGCCATTGGTGGATATTATCATATTTATAATGTTTGCAAGGATTGTAATTCAAAACTTGGTGACCATGTTGATAAGTTGCTTCTAAATCATTGGTTTATCAAAGCTGCTCGTTATGAAAAAAGCCTTAAAGGATATAAAGGTCATATTCCTAACCCTCTTATAGGCGAAGGAAGTCTGTCAACAGGAGAAAAAGTAAGAGTAGAGCAGAATGATGACGGTAAAATGTCAGTTAGGTTTATACCAACTTCTTTGGACGTTTCAGACGATGGTAAATCTTTTAAAATACAAGTTGATGCTAAGGATGAAAAAACTGTACCAAAGATCAGAGCTAAAATACTGAAAAGACATAATATTGATGAAACGAAGGTACAAATTGTTTCCAATTATCAAGCTGTAAAAATTGAGCATCCTGAAGTGAGGATGCAATTTGCTATCGATATAAAAAGCTATAAAATAGGCCTTTTGAAGATTGCATACGAATTTGCCGCAGATAAGATTAAAGGATATACGGATGACCCTATTGCAAAATTATATGCAAGTATCTTGCGTGACGGTAATCCTGACAGACTCGATGAAGCATTTTTTGAAGGCGATGCAATAACTAATACCAATTTGAATATTTTAGAGTTCATTATTGACAACTTGAATACAGATCGTCACATTCTATTACTAATGAATTTGCATGAGAAGTTATATTGTATAGTTAAACTATTCGATAAGTTTTGCCAAATGATAAGAATGTCAGACAGTAGCTATGGAGAGGACGGGCTTATATTGTTAGCAATTAATGATTTTGTAAGCCATAAATGCGATTTTTATAGTCCAACCGACTTAATAAAAGTTACAAGTTATTGTGAATTCACAACGTTCAAATTGAATGATGAAGACCAGGCTTATCTTGATGTGCAAATAAGTAAAGAAGGCATTGGCTTTGCTTGCACCAAAGACCATGATAATATTTTATATGATTGCAAAGGTAATCCCGTCTGTACAGAAAGTATGTTATTGCTGACTCTTGAAAAGTTGAATTTAATAAAAGACAAGAACTATACGTCAGGTAAAATATCTGCTACATACATAATTCCTTTTGGATATCATTATCTCTGTATGCCTGAAGGGAAGCTACTAATGGTAAAAGAGATCACTAAAGTGAATGAGTTCATCAAAATTTAAAAATATGGTCTCTCCTATAACACTTTTAAATAGGAAACGAGGGTGGATTTCTTTGCCTACTTTATTTTCCGGCACCCACGAAAGAAAAGTAGCGGCGGTAAACAGCCGCCGTTCTCTATCAACTGGTTTTAAGGCTCTTTATGGATGTGTATTTCTCTAACCACACCTTTCCTGCTCCATGTTATATTCGCCTGTTATGATCACCGGTTTGAGGGGGATTGAAAATGAATAGAACATGCGAAAGAATAATCACGAATAAGTTAAAAATCTGTTTGCTTTTGATATTCCCATTCTCACTAGGGAATGTCGCCCTCTGGTAACAAACCAAAGAAGATAATACACATCAAGTAAACAAGATACTACTAAAATAAGTATCTTTGTAAAATGATTCAAGAAGAGTTCAAATTTTACAAGCCATGTAAGTTGCTGCAACCTTATATAAGATATTATTGGGTATTCAAAAGCAATCGACCGCTGGATGCCTTTACTTATCCTATCGGTTGCCCTCAAATCATTTTCCATAAACAAGCACCGTTATATATCCCTGAACTGAATGTTACACAAGACAAACTGACTGTCAGCGGACAAGTTAATTTCTCGTCACACCTATATGCAGACGGAAATATAGAAATGATAGTGGTTGTATTCCACCCTCACGCTATGAGTATGTTTCTGAACATACCGACTTCACTCTTTTATAATCAAGAAGTGTCCGGTTACAGCCTTGAAAACAAAAGTTTGAATGAACTGGCTACACGAATATTCGACTGTGAGAATAATTCTATTTGCATAAGCTATATAGAAAAATGGCTGGTGTCACAAATTGCCGATAATTTAGCTGATACCACATACAGAATTAGAAGGATAGATGCCGCCATACAGCGAATATATATCACTCCGCAAATCTCTGTAAACGAATTATCTTCTATTGCCTGCCTAAGTAAAAAACAGTTTGAGCGGTTGTTTCATTCATTTGTAGGCATCAATCCCAAAGAATATACCCGTATCGTCCGCTTCCAAAAGGCTTTGGCGCAGATGCAGCATCAAGCGGGCAAAGAAATCAATCAGGCACAAATAGCATACACCAGCGGTTATGCCGACCAGTCACACTTTATCCGGGATTTCAAGAAGTTCTGCGGATATACGCCCATGTCTTTGCTGAAAGTATCAAATCCTTATTCCGATTTGTTCACCAATCCCGTATAAATGTCCCGTTTGTTCTATCCGGGTTCAAACGCTTCTCCTACTTTTGCCGTCTGATTCATTAAATGAAAATAGCATTAAGTATGAAAGAAGTAAATCCCCAAGAAACCAGCCGGGCATACGCCTTTGAAATGTGGATGAACGCACCTATGCCAATGGTGACGTTCTTTAAGACACTCAACGTGTCACGCCTTGTGAAAATCAGCCGGAAATCGGGCATGAAGTTTAATATGTTGATGTGCTGGTGCATCGGCAAAGCCGCAAGGGACGTGAAAGAATTTTATATGCTGCCCGTTGGCGGTAAACTGATGCAGTACGATACCATTGCAGTAAACACCATTGTCGCCAACAGAAAGGGCGAGGTAAGTTCGTGTGATATTCCTTTCTGCGATGATTTATCTTTGTTTAACCAACACTATCTGCGACTTACCAAACAAGTGGCTGAAAGTTGCGTCAATCACGACTTGACGGAAAGCATGGTTATCGGAACTTCCGCATTGGCACAATATGAAATAGACGGCGCTGTCGGGATGTATAGCGGCATTTTTAATAATCCGTTTCTTATTTGGGGCAAATACAAACGCCGCCTGCTGAAAACGACGCTCACCATTTCTTTCCAGTTCCACCACACGCAAATGGACGGGGCGCACGCTTCCCGATTTTTGGATGGGGTTCAGAAAGAAATAAATAAACTACGATATTCACAACAATCCAGTAAATAAGAATCAGCGGATATTTCCGGTTGGTAATATTCCGTCAGTCCGATATAATCATAGGAACATCACAACCGGTGGTATCT
>CAMWGU010000052.1 GCA_947173895.1 uncultured Bacteroides sp.
GAACATAGTGATAATCGTTTAAATGTTATAATTGGACACTATAAATTTAATACTTATATCGAACTGACGTTAAATAAATGCAATGGGTTTTATTTTTAGGGCATCCTTTTTTAATAATACCCTGACTTAAACATTCATACAAATGAGACAGATTTGTTTTTTGATTGCGGCTTTATGCCTGGGTTCTTGTACCTCGGGAACACAAAAAAAAGAGGTGGAACGTGTTGCAGACCAAAAGTACACGGTAGTAAGTGACAGCATCTATTCACGGATGCCCGGCAGCATGTTTTATCAGGATGGCATCCTGTATTGGCATGATGTCTTTTCTCCCGAAGGCTTTATCCATGCCATCGAGACCGGCACGCGCCGGGAGCTATGTAGTTTTGGTGCGATGGGTGATGGGCCTGAAGAGTTTTCCGTTCCTTTGTTGTCATTGTCGCCTGCTTCCGGTTTCTTGGTCAATGACGGCTCAAAGAAGTTGGAAGTTTTGTACCAGGTACATAAGGAAACCGGTTCGTTGTCCGTGTCTGCAAGGGAATATGAGAACAGGCAGGATGCGGTCCGCTTCCTCTACCTGGCCAATGGGGACAAGGTCTATTTGTGCCCGAATGCATCCCGGCCGTTTTATGTAAAGCCGAATTTGGGCGAAGGGAAGTACGAGGGTTCATTTCCCATAAACGAAAAGATTGCGAACGGATTTGACCTGTTCCAAGGCCAGCTGGTTTATAATCCGGTGAAAGAAGTGATGGTTTATTCT
Source organism: uncultured Bacteroides sp. (assembly GCA_947173895.1). GTDB lineage: Bacteria > Bacteroidota > Bacteroidia > Bacteroidales > Bacteroidaceae > Phocaeicola. The sequence goes on from CAMWGU010000052.1 coordinate 758, forward strand.
GCCTTCTCGTTTCCTTATATGGCTGTCTATAAGACTGGTAAAGGAAATATAAAAATGGATGCGGAGCTGAAGCCGTCGGTTGGGTACACCTTGACGGAGGGTGAGTTGCATCTGGACCCGAGTGAAGAGAAAGGCGCCATGGAATTGGGACTGACGAAGGACTACGTTGTCACTTTGCAGCGAGACAGGCAGGTGGAAGGCGAGGCTCCTCAACCCCGTCATGCCCGTGACACCTCGACTCTGCCGCATTCGCTGTTTGTTTATGACTATGAGCTGAATCTGACAAGAATCATCCATATGCCTTTCCCGATGTTGCGCCTTTGTGGTGACGCACAGACCAATTCGATATATGCGGTAGCTGTGAATCCTGAGTTTATGATTATTAAAATAGATTTGGAATAGAATCCGCACATTAAAAAATTTATTCAATCATGCGGAAAAACTTCCTGCCAAAACTCCCGTTGCTATTGGCCGCTTTACTGCTATCCTGCTCCTCTCTGGATGAAAGCCGTCTGGAGCAGGCCTTGGTGTTTGCCGGTAGCAACCGGGAGGAGCTGGAGAAGGTGCTGGAGCACTATGCCGGTGAACCTGAAAAGCTGTCCGCCGCCCGCTTCCTGATTATGAATATGCCGGGACATACGGGCGTTGACTCATCCTGTGTAGAAAACATGCGGCCACTATATGAGGCGCATGCCGGCATCTCCGAAAAACACCAATGGGAACGTTCTTCCGAATGGTACAGGGAAATCGATTCCCTTTGGAGAAAGGAGAGGTTCAGGTTTCAGGCATCCTTTTCCCGGCAGGATGTCCGCACCGTCAAGACGGCGCAACTCATCCGTGAGATAGACCGCTCGCTCAAGGCTTGGAAAGAAAACGCCTATACCCGGGACGGCTCGTTCGAGGATTTTTGCCGGTATGTCCTGCCCTACCGTTTTGCAGAAGGGACTTGCTTTGACCAGGCGCGCGACACTTTTTACAGGAGGCATGCCTCCATCTTCGGGGACAATACGAAAGATTTCAGGGAAGTGACGGATTCCCTACACCGGCTGTACAGTGGCCTGATGCACAACAACTGGGCGGCGGCTTCTATGCCCATTTACAATGCCGCCTCTTTCGAAAAGGTCAAACGCGGCTCCTGCGACGACAAGGCCTGGTACAACTGCCTGATGATGTCGGCGCTCGGCATGGGGGTGGCCGTCGACTTCGTGCCCGAATGGGGAAACCGTGTGGGGGGCATAGCTGGAACAGCCTGGTCATAGGCGGCGAAACCTATCCCTTCGAACCGTTCTGGGACGATGACCGGTGGAAATACAAAAGGATTTATAACAACGAATGTTTCGACCTGTTGTGGGGAAAATTCAGGCTGCCCAAAGTATATCGCCATACGTTCGAACATCATCTGTCCGGCCCGTTGGGGGATGGGGCGGTTGACAGGGAGGATATCCCCCCGTTGTTCAGGAACCCATTCATGGAGGATGTCTCCCCGCAATATTTCCAGGCCACCGACGTGGAACTGGCCGTTACGGAACATATCCCCGAAAACACACGTTACTGCTACCTGTGCGTATTCGGGGCAAAGGAATGGCACCCCGTGCAATGGGGCAGGATAGAAAGAGGCAACAGGGTGACCTTCAAAGGGATGGGCAGGGACGTCGTGTACTTTCCGATGTTCTATAAAAATGGTACGCTGATGCCTGCCGCACCTGCCTTTGTACTGACACCAGACGGTGGGTGCGAGAAATTGGCATGCAAGGAGAAGAAGATGCAGGTCACCGCACGAAATTATACCGCATACCTGTTCCCCGAGGAGATTGCCGAAGCAAAAGAGACACTGGTGGGGGCGTACCTGGTAGGGCGCAACGACCTGGACAGCCCTGTTGCCGACACCTTATATAGGATGACAGACTGCATGGACGCTTGGGAGAACGATATCCTTCTGGACAATCAGCAAGCATACAGGTATATACAACTGGTGGCGCCAAAAGATTCGGTAGCGCTCTGCGAAATCTCTTTTTTCGAGTCGGAGAAGGAAGACAAACCGATAGGGAAGGTCGGGGTATCGGCCGGAATCACTCCCCTTTCGGATGGCGAACAGCTCGGAATGCTTGCCGACCACTGTTCGGCTACCGGCTTCAAAGGGGTGTTCAACAATCCTAAAAAAAGGGTCGTGTGCTTTGACTTGGGCAAACCGTGCCCCATCCGTAAAATATCGTATATTCCATATACCCGCAACTATTTGTACAAAGACAAGGATATAGATTTGTGCTACTGGGACAACCGTTGGGTATCGACCGGCATCCGCAAAGGGGACGGCAAGGACATGACTTTCGACCATATCCCGGAAGGAACCATTTACCGGGTAAGGGTGAAGGGGACCAACGACCGTATCTTTACTTACAAAAACGGCATTATCCGATGGTATTGAGCATGAAAAAGCATTGGAGGAAAATAGCACAATATGCCATAGACACAGCCTTCTGGCTGTGCATGCTGGGAGTGGCATGGATTGTGGCGCAGGTCTTCCTGTTCACCTCCTTCAAAATCCCCAGCGATTCGATGGAACCGGAGTTGACCGCCAGAGATAATATCCTGTCTGGAAGCCTACTGTCGGTCCGCGCCTGTTCGACCTGTCCGCTTCCATGCGGCTGGAGCAGACGGAGGTTTACCGGGTTCCGGGAGTCAAAGGCATCCAACGCAATGATGTGCTGGTATTAGATGCTCTCTGTCCAGAGAAAATATACTTCAAGTGCCATTGAAGTATATCTTAAATGAAAGAGCCGTGTGTTTTTCTTCTAATTTCATGATTATTACTCAAATAAATTTGTTACTTTTGCTATGAGTAAAAGTTCTCATTGCATTGAGTAAAATGTCATTGTATGTATAAACGAGCAGAGTATCAGCTGATTAAAGATCGTATGAAAGAACCCCGTAGGTTCATTCAGGTCGTTATGGGTGCCTGACAGATAGGAAAATCAACGGTGGTCAAATAAGTCTTGAAAGATTTGGATATGCCTTACCAGTTCTTTTCTGCTGATAATGTTCCCGCTACAAACAGTGCTTGGATTTCTGATTGTTGGGCGGCTGTTCGTAGCTTGAAAGAGAGCAAAGGATGGGGAAGCGTTATCCTTGTAATTGACGAGATACAGAAGATTGCCAACTGGAGTGAGGTAGTGAAAAAGGAATGGGATGATGATACGTTCCATGACAGCGATATCAAGGTTTTGCTTTTGGGAAGTAGTCGTGTGTTGTTGGAGAAAGGCTTGTCTGAATCTTTGGCAGGGCGATTTGAGGAAATACGCATGAGTCATTGGAGCTATCAGGAAATGAAGGAGTGCTTCGGTTTCTCGCTTGATCAGTATATGTTTTATGGTGGCTATCCCGGTGCTGCTACTTTGATTGGCGATGAAGACCGTTTCGGGCAATACATCCAGTCGGCCATCATTGAGGCTACTATCAATAAAGACATTCTGATGGACACGCCGATTGGCAAACCCGCCTTGCTTCGTCAAACCTTCGAGTTGGGTGCAGCCTATTCGGGTGAATTGCTTTCGTTGAACAAAATGTTGGGTTCACTTCAAGATGCTGGAAACACGGTGACTTTGGCAGGATATATCAACCTGTTGGATGAAAGCGGATTGCTGTGCGGACTCCAAAAGTTCAGTGTAGATATGGCTCGGAGACGTGCCAGCATTCCCAAGTTGCAGGTATATAACAATGCGTTGAAGATGGTGTATAGCCCATTGACCTTTGAACAGGCAATATTGAACCGTAAGTCATGGGGTCACATCTTTGAGTCTGGTATCGGTGCCTATCTGGTAAACCAAGCTTTCGTACATCGTTTTGAGGTGTTCTATTGGCGTGAACGGGACGATGAAGTGGATTTTGTCCTGCGCAAGAAAAATTCGGTGGTAGCCATCGAGGTGAAAAGCAATGCGGAGAAGCGTACAGATGGATTGGATAAGTTCTGCAAGCTGTTTAATCCGCAAGCGGCTTTTATTGTAGAAGATGGAGGAATAAGTGTAAAGGATTTTCTTTCTATGGATTTGAGGAAGTTGTTTTGAAAAGATAGCTGTCGGTTAAATAGTTGTAAAATTATGAACTATCAAGAGGTTTTTTCATGGGCAGAAGATAAGAGTGGCAAGATGGTTTATGTGGATGATGTGCCAAGGGGAGTTGCATGTAATTGCGTTTGTCCTTATTGTCGTGAAAATTTAATTGCTCGTCATGGTACAGAGAGAACGCATGGTTTTGCTCATGCAAGCAAGGAGAGGGGAGCCAATTTGAAGATTTGTTTAAAGGTGATAGTTTTTAAGCTTGCTGAGCAGATAATAAAGACAGAAAAACGGATCTACATGCCCTCTTATTATGGAATATTCAAACCGAAATCTGTTGAGTTTGAAACTGTTGAGATTAATGGTGACTTTGAACGTGAAGACAGGCAACCGGATATTATTGCTACGACAAAAGATAACCAAAAATATCTTATTGAATTTTGTTTTAAAGATTATGTGAGGTATAAACAAGAGATTGATTTCGAAAATCTGAATTGCCTTGAGATTGATTTGGCTGGGCAGAAAATAGATAACCGTGATTCGTTGAAGAATTTCCTTTTGAATTGTGATGGAAATAGAAGATGGCTAAACAATGACACTTATTTCAATTCAATAAAAAGGGAATATGAAAATGTAGGGAAATCTATCTGGATTGTATCGAACGAGGAGTGTGCAAAATGCCTGTTGAAACATGAATGCTGTGCAGTCAAGAATAAAGATAGTCATTGGAGTTTCTTGACAATATTTCAAAATGAAAAAGAATTCCATCTTTGTAGGGCTGAAGAATATACTGAGAAAATGCAGGCCTATTACAAACAGCAGGAAGAAAATTTAAGAAGATATCATGATATTTTTCATAATTGCAGAAGAATAAATGAAAAGAATGCAATTTTATCTTTAAGGAAATCAGAGGTAAAACAAGTTCTTCTACCGGATCATATGCAATCTAGCATAAATATAAATCCTGTTGAAAGAACTTGTTTCGATTGTGAAAAGAATCTTCAATGGGCAAATAAGGATGGTTGGGCAAATATCTCGGTTACGTTTGCCAACACATGCAGAAGGATTTCCCACATGTCTTATAACCGTTTCGTTGAACGACAAATGAGAGTAGGTATTTGGCGGGTACTTTTGTTACTTCCTTTTCAGGTATTCATATCCGATGCGGCAATACAGGCACTTCTTCTTGTCGCAATATTCTTTCTTTAGTTGTATCAGAGCTTGGCTGTCGGCGGCATGGACGGCTTTCATCCCGCATTGCTCCCACATGCGGGTGATGTAGTTGTTTTCGGCCTTCAGCTCTTCCAGAAAGCGGCCGGCACGGGTACAGAGCGTCTCGTTGCCTTTATGCAGTCCGTAGGCATAGAGAAAGGTGGCCACCGTGTTGATGGTCAGCAAGTCGAGGGAAGAGTTGCTCAATGTTTTCGGGCGGGCGGGAGAAGAGCCGCCAAATGTGTAATGGGTCAGCCAGTATGTGGAGGTGCCTCCTCGCAGGATGTCGCGCACACCTTGTAGCGTCTCTGCTTCCATGATGCGCGACAGTAGCCCGTGGGCACGGTAGTACAGGCAGGCCAGTTGTGCGATGCGTATGTGTGGAAAATTGTTGGGGCGCAGCCTGAGGAAACGCCATTGGGAGGCATCCATCGGCACAAGCCCGAACTTGTGTTGCAGGTAGGCATATTCTTTTTTCATCCGAAGGTAGTATTCGTCGCCATCCTCGTCTGCCAGGATGCCTGCCTGTCCGAAGAAGATGGCTTCTATCTGGAACAGGTCGTCGCGATGCTTATCTACCGACCGGAAGGGAATCCGATGAGCCCAACACTCGAAAGCGTCTCCGTTCAGGCCGAAGCCGAAGTTACGTGCCAGGGTGACGAAGAAAGCGTCTTCCCAGTTTCCTTGGCAGCGCTTGAGCCGTTCGGCTAACAAGGTGGCTTTTTGCTGGAACCGTTCTGTTTGCAGAGCGGACATCCACGAGTGGATAGTCAAGGTGGACAACGAGGGGATGATGCGGTAGCATGGAGGATAACTGTCTGTTTCCAGCAGCTCTTTGTAGTTGGCCCGGACAGATTCCGGACAGGTGAGCTGCATTTGGGGAATGGCTTTTCCATTGCTTCCGCTGATTTCTGTATCTGCCAAAGTGACGACATGCAGAACGACCGAATTGTAGGCGGGATCGGTGTGGTGACCATGCCTGAACCAGTCTGATGCTTTTTCGTGTATCTCGACGTTTCCCACCCAAAGAACTCCGTCCAGTTTGAGCTTGGCGTTAAAAAAGTCGGGACCGGCATTGGTGTTTGCCAGTCCCGTATCTATCACTTCTACTGGTTGTCCGGTAGTTGTTTTCAGTTCCTTAAGGGGAAAAAACTTATGTTTCCACACATAGTGTAATAGTTGTTCCATGTTAATGAGGTGTAAATGTTTGGCAAATGTAATGATTTACAATGAAAAACGTTATCTTTGTGCAGAAAATGTAACTTGTAATTATGAAAATAGCATTAATAGGATACGGAAAGATGGGCAAGGAGATTGAAAAAATCGCAATCGCCCGTGGCCATGAAATTGTGTGTGTGATAGATGTCGACAATCAGGATGACTTTCAGTCGGAGGCATTTAAATCGGCAGATGTTGCCATTGAGTTTACTAATCCGATGGTGGCATATGACAACTATATGAAGACTTTTGCTGCTGGAGTGAAACTGGTGTCGGGCAGTACCGGATGGATGGACAAGCATGGCGACGAGGTAAGGAAATTGTGTACCGAAGGCGGAAAGACGTTGTTTTGGTCGTCCAATTTCAGCTTGGGTGTTGCCATTTTCTCGGCTGTAAACAACTATCTGGCCAAAATAATGAATAATTTTCCGGCCTACGAGGTTTCGATGACAGAAACCCACCACGTTCATAAGCTGGATGCTCCGAGCGGAACAGCTATTACTTTGGCAGAAGGCATATTGGAGAATATAAACCGTAAGAACAAATGGGTAAAGGGCACTTTGGCGGCACCGGACGGCACTGTGTCAGGATCGACGGAGTGTGCAGCCAATGAGTTTCCCGTCAGCTCCGTTCGCGAAGGAGAAGTGTTTGGCATTCATACCATTCGTTATGATTCAGAGGCGGACAGCATTTCGATCACCCATGATGCCAAGAACCGGAGAGGTTTTGCATTGGGAGCCGTTCTGGCAGCGGAATATACATCCAGACACGAAGGATTATTAGGAATGAGTGATTTATTTCAGTTTTAAGATATGATACAGGCAACACGTACACAATGGATTAAGTTTGCGGTGGTTCTGACACTTTACTTCATTTTCCTGGTTTGGCTGAAAAGCTGGCTGGGACTGGTGGTCGTGCCATTTATATTTGATACATACATTACAAGGAAGATTCCATGGACATGGTGGAAGAATGCTAAAAATCCCCATGTGGTAACGGTTATGGGATGGGTGGATGCCATTGTATTTGCTTTGGTAGCTGTTTACTTTGTCAATCTCTATTTCTTCCAGAACTATGTGATTCCTTCGTCTTCGTTGGAGAAGTCCTTGCTGACGGGCGATTACCTGTTTGTCAGCAAATTGAGCTATGGAGCCCGTGTGCCTCAGACACCGTTGCACATGCCTCTGACGCAGCATACTTTGCCAATATTGAATTGTAAATCGTATCTGGAGCATCCGCAATGGGACTATAAGCGTGTGAAAGGTTTGGGCGAGGTGCAATTGAATGACATTGTCGTTTTTAATTTCCCGGCAGGAGATACGGTGGCTACCGCTATTCCTAATGATGATATTTATCGTCTCAGCTATGGAGCGGGCAAGGAATTGGCAAAACCGATGGACCTGGCTTCGATGACTCCAGAGCAACAACGGGTGGTATACGATTATTATTATCAGGTGGGACGGAAGTATGTGAATGAGAACCCGCAAAGTTTTGGCGAGGTGATCAGCCGTCCGGTAGACCGTCGGGAGAATTATGTGAAGCGCTGTGTGGGGCTTCCCGGACAGACTTTAGAGATCAGAAACCGCATTGTTTATCTGGATGGCAAAGCGAATAAAGAACCTGATAATGTGCAGTATCGCTATCTGGTAAAGACCAAGCGTTCTATCCCCGATGACCTGGCGCATGAATTGGGCATCAGTAGGGAAGATATGATGATGTATTACAAGGATGCTTCTGTTTACAATATTCCTTTGACAGAGAAGGCCAAAGCAGGGCTGATGGCTCGCAAGGACATTGTGATCAGCATTGACAATACGCCGGCCGATGATGCCGGAGGTTTGTATCCGCTTAATATGTATAAAGACTGGACAACAGATAACTACGGACCGGTATGGATTCCGAAGAAGGGCGAGACGGTGAAACTTACTTTGGAGAATCTTCCTGTTTACGAGCGGCCTATTCATGCTTATGAGGGCAACGAACTGGCTGTGAGGGACGGAAAAATTTATATAAACGGGAAAGAAACGGACCGGTATACCTTCCGGATGGATTATTATTGGATGATGGGCGACAACCGGCATAACTCGGCGGACTCTCGTTTTTGGGGATTCGTTCCGGAAGATCATGTGGTAGGAAAACCTATCTTTATTTGGTTGTCGCTAGATAATGACCGTGGCTGGACGGACGGAAAAGTGCGCTGGAACCGGTTGTTTACATGGGTGGATAATATTAAATAAGTTGAGAGTCGGAAATTGAGCATGCGCCGTATTCCTGTGTGGGTAAAAGCAATGCTTACCGCGGTGGTTTTGGTACTACTGGTCAAGACATTTGCTATCACCTCCTGCACCATTCCTTCTACCGGTATGGAGAATAGTCTTTATCAGGGAGAAAGGGTCTTGGTGAATAAGTGGAGTTACGGGTTTCGTGTGCCTTTTTCTACCGGGCGATGGCTGACAAAGCTCGCCGGAAAAGGCGATGTCGTGTTGTTCAATAATCCTAATCCGCGCTCGCTGCAAACTGCTGTAGGCAGACGCGAACTGTTTATAAGCCGTGTGATAGGAATACCCGGCGATACATTGATGCTGAACGACGAGCTGTTGGTGACGGGTGAACAGGTGTTGAGCCCAGATAGTAAGTCGCTATATGATTATCCTTATACGGAGGAAGAGGTGATGCAGGATGTCATGCGCCGACTGAATATACAAGATAACAGGCTGGTGGGATATGCCGATGGAAAATATATACGTACCTTCAGCCATTATGAGTATTATTTGCTGAAACAAAGCTTGGCCGGGAAAGTAGATCTGGCTCCTGTCTATCGTGAAGATATGGGCAAGAGTCATCCTTTTGTGATTCCCGCAAAAGGAAAGCCGGTCAATGTATATCCTTGGAATGTGATGTTGCTGTGTAACACAATTGTCCGTCACGAAGGAAAACTGGCTAATGTAAAGGGAGATACTCTCTATGTGGGGGGGAAACCTGTAGAAACTTACACTTTTGATAAGGATTATTATTGGATGGCCTCCAACAATCCGGTCAATCTTTGCGATTCACGTTTGTTTGGCCTGGTGCCTCACGATCATTTGATTGGAAAGACTTGGCGTATCTGGTTCTCGTCCCGAAAAGAACGCGTATTTCAACAAGTGCAATAATGAAAACTACAATCTATTTAAGTTCGGCCTATTGGGCTCCGGTGCAATATTATACAAAGTTGTATGCTTGTGACGACATCTATGTGGAACAATGTGATCACTATGTGAAACAGACTTACCGTAATCGTTGTGTTATAGCGGCGGCCGACGGTCCGCTGGTCTTGACCGTTCCGACAGAAAAAAGCGAGACACCCAAATGTTTGATGAAGGATGTTCGTATCTCGGATCATGGCAATTGGCGGCATATACATTGGAATGCATTGGTGGCTGCTTATAGAAACAGTCCTTTTTTCGAGTATTATGCTGATGACTTTCGTGTCTTTTACGAGAAGAAGTACACCTTTTTGTGGGATTATAATCAGGAAATTTGTTCACTTGTATGTGATTTGATTAATATTCGTCCCCATATAAAACGAACGAAGGACTATCATGCAGAGCTTGCTCCACATGAGGCCGATTTCCGTGAAATGATTCATCCGAAGCGTGATTGGAGCGAAACGGATCCTACTTTTTGTCCTAAGCCTTATTATCAGGTGTTTGATGCCAAATATGGTTTCCTGCCGAATTTGAGCATTGCCGATCTTTTATTTAATATGGGGCCGGAGAGTTTGATTGTTTTAAGAGACAGTGTTGAAGGTATAAATCCTAAAAAATAGTATCATGAATAATTTGTTTAGTGTAAAAGACCAGGTGGTTGTTATTACTGGTGGAACAGGAGTTTTAGGTAGGACTATTGCTGTTTATTTGGCAGAAGAAGGTGCAAAGGTAGTTATTTTGGGCCGTAAGGCTGAGGTGGGAGATGCCATCGTAAGCGAAATCAAGTCCAAAGGAGGAGAGGCGATGTTTCTTGTAACCAATGTATTGGATGAGATGGTACTGGAACAGAATCTGAAAGATGTTCTGGCCGCATACGGTCGTGTGGATGCGCTGCTGAATGCAGCGGGTGGCAATATGCCGGGAGCTACTATTGCTCCTACAGGAAGCTTCTTCGATTTGAAAGTGGATGAATTCCAGAAAGTGTTGAATTTGAATCTGACAGGGACTGTATTGCCGACACAGGTATTCCTGAAACCGATGGTGGAACAGAAGAAAGGTACGATTGTGAATTTCTCGTCCATGGCGGCGTTTCGTCCGTTGTCTCGGGTGTGCGGTTATGCGGCTGCCAAAGCGGGAATCTCCAATTTCACTGCGTTTATGGCCAATGAAGTAGCTACGAAATTTGGCGAAGGTATTCGTGTGAATGCCATTGCTCCGGGATTCTTTCTGACAGAACAGAACCGCACTTTGTTGACAAACGAAGACGGTACTTATACGCAGCGTGGCAATGATGTGATTCGCCAGACCCCGTTCAAGCGTTTTGGCAGAGCGGAGGAATTATGTGGAACTATTCAGTATCTGATAAGCGATGCAAGTAGTTTTGTCACCGGTACGGTAGCGGTGGTAGACGGCGGCTTTAATGTATTTGCCATGTAACGGGTGTTTTTAATAGAATGTTTAATTCTCGATTTTTAATTTGGTATGATTCTATGTGAACAAACATGGCGCTGGTATGGGCCGAATGATCCTGTATCATTATGGGACATCAAACAGGCCGGAGCAACCGGCATTGTCAATGCTTTGCATCATATTCCCAATGGCGAAGTATGGACTGTAGAGGAAATAATGAAGCGCAAGAAACTAATCGAAGAGGTGGGATTAACTTGGAGTGTCGTTGAATCCGTGCCCGTACACGAGCATGTTAAGACGCAAACAGGGGAATATCTGAGATACATTGAGAACTATAAACAGAGTTTGCGTAATTTGGCTGCATGCGGCATTTATATTGTGACTTATAATTTTATGCCTGTATTGGACTGGACACGTACGGACTTGGCTTACACGTTGCCCGACGGTTCCAAGGCATTGCGTTTTGAGCGGGCTGCCTTTGTGGCTTTCGACCTGTTTATTTTGAAACGTCCCGGTGCCGAGAGCGAATATTCGGCCGAGGAAATAGAGAAGGCCAAGGCACGTTTGTCACAAATGGACGAAGAAGAGATTCACCGGTTGACGCGCAATATGATTGCGGGGTTGCCCGGTTCGGAAGAAAGCTTCACATTGGAACAATTCCAGAAAGAGTTGGACCGCTACAAAGGTATTGATGCCGACAAATTGCGCGAGCATCTGATATTCTTCTTGAAGGAAATATGTCCGGTTGCCGATGAAGTAGGCGTGAAACTAGTCATTCATCCTGACGATCCGCCCATGCCTATTCTGGGCTTGCCGCGCATTATGAGCACGGAGGCGGATTTCCGTCTGTTGGTAGAAGCGGTGCCCAATCCGTCCAACGGGCTTTGCCTGTGCTGTGGCTCGTTTGGTGTGTCTGCACAGAATGATCTGCCGGGCATCATGGAACGCTGGGGAGACCGTATCAACTTTGTTCATTTGCGCAGTACGCAGCGCGATGCGGAAGGCAATTTCTATGAGGCGAATCATCTGGAGGGCGATGTGGATATGTATCGGGTGATGAAAAATCTGTTGAAGGTGCAGCAACGTCGTGGGGTATCCATCCCGATGCGTCCGGATCATGGTCATCAGATGATAGATGATTTGAATAAACAAACCAATCCCGGTTATTCTTGTTTGGGGCGTATGCGTGGACTTGCCGAGCTTCGTGGATTGGAGAAAGGCATTGCGATGAGTATGGAACCGACCAGGATGTAAAGGATTTCGGGCAGGTGGCTTCGATGTATGATGGAAGCTGCTTGCGATGATGAATGAAGCCGGCTACGATTTTCTTCGAAGCCGGCTTCATTTCTTTTTATTCTTATTGTTTCTTCAGTTTGCCGTTTTCTAGGCTTATCTTATAGCTTTTGCCTTTGACTGTCTTGAAGGCAAGTGTGTTGTCGGCATAGCGCAGGTTGCACGGTTCTCCGGAATTGGACAGGATGACCGCTTCTTTCAGTGTTCCGTTTTGCCAAGTGATGTCAACTTCGAAATTGCCTTTTGCACATAGTCCTTTTACGGTTCCATCTTTCCATGCGTCCGGCAGGGCGGGAAGTAATTGGATGAATCCCATGTGGCTTTGTAACAGCATTTCGGTAATACCGGCTGTTCCCCCAAAGTTGCCATCTATTTGGAAAGGCGGATGGGTATCCCATAAGTTGTCTAGGGTTCCGTTCTTCAGCAGGTTGCCGAATAGTTTATAAGCATGGTTGCCATCTTGCAGGCGTGCCCATTGATTTAACTTCCATCCCATGCTCCAACCCGTAGCTCCGTCACCGCGATGTTCCAGAACTATCTTGGCTGCATTGCTAAGTTCGGGGGTAGTGATCGGCGAAAGGGTGTGGCCCGGATGCAGGCCGAATAGATGGTTGACATGACGGTGCTCGTCTTTTGGGTCGTCAATGTCTGTCGACCATTCCATTAACTGACCGTAGCGGCCTATTTGATAAGGCGCCAGATGATCCAGCACGTGTTGCCATTGTTTGCGTGCTTTGGCGTCTACGCCCAGTATCTTGCTGGCATCGATGGCATTGAGCAGTATTTCGCGCACCACTGCGTGTACGAAAGTAGCTCCCTGATCTACCGGACCGTGTTCGGGCGAGGTGGAAGGGGCGGCAGTGTATGTTCCATCCGGCTTATGCCATAAATAGTCTACTGCAAAATTGGCACTGCTTTTAATGAGGTCGTATCCTATTTCTTTCAGGAATTTCTTGTCGCGCGTATAGTCGTAATATTCCCAGATATGTGTTGTCAGCCAAGGACCGGCCATCGGGTTAAAGTTCCAGGACATGTTTTCATCGCTCAAAGGCGAGGTGAATCCAAAAATGTTTCCTGAAATGGAAGCTGTCCATCCTCGTGCTCCGAAGTATGCTTGGGCTGTTTTCTCTCCCGGTTTTACCAGCGTACGGATGAAATCGACCAAAGGCCATACACATTCGTTCAGATTGGTGGAGCAGGCCGGCCAGTAGTTCATTTGTATGTTGATATTGTTATGATAGTCTATGTGCCATGGCCCGTCTACGCCGTTGGCCCACATTCCTTGCAGATTGGCCGGAAGATTGCCGGGACGCGAACTGGCTATCAACAGATAGCGGCCGAATTGGTAATAGATTTCTTCCAGTTGGTAGTCCGGATTTCCTTTGCGGTAGCGTGCCAGACGCCGGTAGGTGGGAAGGTCGGTAATGGCGGGATATTGCAATGTCATGGGGGCATGAGGGTTCAGTTGCAGCTTTACCCGGCCGAACAGTTGCGTATAGTCTGCTTTGTGGCGTTCGCATAATTCATGGTAGCTTTTACCGGCTGCGGCATTCATCATGTCCAAGGTGGTCTGTCCCGGATCAGGACCGACGTATGTCTTCGGATCTTTGAAATCGGGGTCGAAGTTCGGCTTGTAATCGGTGTCGGCAGTCAGCAAAAATACCACTTCGTCGGCATTGCGGGCAATCAGTTTTCCGTCTCGTGCTTCCAGGCTTCCTCCTTTGTGGATAGCTTGTATACGGAGGGCGAATTTCATTTGATTGTTTTTCAGGTGGCCGATGTAGAGCAACCGGTTGCTTCCGTCGGCTTTGATGTCGCCTGTTGCTTCGGGGTTGCTACCGTAGCTGAATGTCAGGTTTTGCATGCCGGGACGGTTGGCCGTAAACTTCAGCACCATCACGCTGTCGGGATAGGATACGAAGTATTTGCGTTCGTAGTCCACTCCGTCTTTGCGGAAGCTGACTACTGCCATGGCCGAGTCGAGGGACAGCACACGTTTGTAATCGGTCATTCCGATTTCACTTAGTCCGGTTTCTATATATGCTTCTCCCAGGGTGGTAAAGGTGCCGAAACGGAAAGGTGTCTCGCGGCTAGGCTCATAATCGGCCAGTCCGTTGAAATTCTTGCAGGTCAGTTCTTCGGCTTTTTTCTGGTTGCCGTCTGTAAATGCCTGGCGGATTTCGGGCAATAGGTGGGCCGATTCTTTGTTTACGTTCCAGTAATAGTCGGCTCCTTTTGCGGTGTTCGGTCCTCCAAGCCATAGTGTCTTTTCATTCAAGGTGATGCGTTCTGCCGCTATAGAACCCATGACATTTCCGCCCAGACTGCCGTTTCCGATGGGGAGTGAACTGTTTTCCCATGCTTTGTCGGCTGCCGGAGTGTACCAGGAGGCGCGCTTGTCCAGGTTATTGGGGGTGTCAAACCAGATGCTCAGTCCTCGGGTGTAGTCTGTGGTCTGTGCTTGTAAGGAAGCCGCCAGCAGGCCTCCCAAGATGCATAGTTGAAATTTTCTCATAAATTGATGATATTAATTAAAGGTATAGTTACAAAGATACGATTAGATTTTGAAATACGATGGCTTTGCTTTTTTTTTAATTCCTTTATTTATGAATTGATGCCTTCTACCGATATATTAAGGTAGAAAGACTGCTTTCATCAAACATTTCATTGGCTATGTCCCACAATTGTTCGGCTGTCAGTCGTTCTATGCGTCTGAACACTTCTTCCGGTCCTTCAAACTTGTCGTAGTGGAGGAATGTTTTTCCCATATTCAATGCGTTGTTCTCGAAATTGTCTCCGGCTACTCCTATTTGTCCGATGATTTGTTTTTTGGCGGCTGCCAGTTGGGAAGGGCTGAGTTTGTTATCGCGCAATTTTTTCAGCTCTTTATGTACCAATCCCACACAGCGTTCCACGTCTTTGGGGTCGGTTCCGAAGTAAATGCAGAACACTCCTGTATCTGTGTACGAGGTCAGGTTGGCTTCTACGTTATAGACCAGTCCGCGACGTTCGCGCAAGGCCACGTTCAGCCGGCTGTTCATGCCCGGTCCGCCCAGCAGGTTGTTCAGCAGATAAAGTCCGGTTCGTTTTTCGTTATAAGCATTATATCCCCGGTTGCCTATCATCACATGTGCCTGATGCGTATCTTTATGCACTGTCAGTGCGTTGGGCACATAGGGTAAAGGTTCGCTCCGCCGGTGTTCGATGGCGGAGAAGGGAACGTCTGCTGTTACTTTCTCGATGGTGCGTATCACTTTTTTAAAGTCTATGTTGCCTTGGATGAAAAACACCATGTTGGAAGGCCGGTAAAAGCGGGAAGTGAAATTCAATGCGTCTTCGCTTTTAAAGGTGTGCAGCAAATCCGGTTTGCCCAGGATGTTCCGTCCCAAAGGATGATGGGGGAAGATCAATTCTTCGAAGTCGTCAAAAATCAGTTCCGAAGGGCTGTCTTCGTAACTTTGTATCTCGTCGATGATGACCTCCACTTCCTTGTCGATTTCCTGTTGCGGGAAAGTGCTGTGAAAGACAATATCGGCCAGTAGCTCTGCGGCCCGTGCGAAGTGTTCTGTCAGAAATGCGCTATATATCACAGTTTCTTCTTTGTTGGTATAAGCGTTTAAGTCTCCTCCTACGTTTTCCATGCGGTTCAGGATATGCCAGGCATGCCTTTTGTGTGTTCCTTTAAACAGGTGGTGTTCTACAAAATGGGCCATTCCCTGTTCTTGTTCATTTTCATCTCGGGTGCCGGCATCTACAGCGAAGCCGCAATAGGCCACGTTGGACAGGTTGGGAGCGTGGATGATGCGCAATCCGTTGGGCAATGTGAAAGTATGATATGCCATTGTTTTTACTTCAAATAAGTTTAGGTCGGCAAAAATACAACAAAACTTATTGCCGTTCTTTAAAAAATGCAGATATTTGTATTTACTAACAGAAAACAAGATGATGGATAATATTGCTATCTTCTGTTCCGCGTCCGGGAATATAGATCCTGTGTTTGTTGAAAAAGCGCGTGAACTGGGTACCTGGATGGGACAAAACAAGAAGACATTGGTCTACGGAGGTGCCAATGTCGGGTTGATGGAATGTGTGGCCAAGGCGGCTAAGGACAGCGGATCGGAGATCATAGGCGTTGTACCTACCCGTCTGGAGGAGAGGGGAAGGGTCAGCGACCTGCCGGATGTGATTTTCCGGACGGACAATTTGAGCGACCGGAAAGACATAATGCTTAATGAATCGGATGTGGCAATTGCCTTGCCGGGAGGCGTGGGGACACTGGACGAGGTGTTTCATGTAATGGCGGCAGCCACGTTGGAGTATCACTGCAAGAAAGTTATTTTATATAATATAAACGGATTCTGGAATGGCATTATTGATTTTCTGGACGGACTGGAGAGGCAACATTTCGCTCATCATCCGCTGAATCGTCATTTCGCCGTTGCCAATGACTTGGAAGAACTAATCGAACTACTAAAATAATATTCATGTAACCATTATGATGACATCTATACACGAACTGTTGCAGAAGGAGGCTCAAGCCGTTCTGAATATTCCTATAACCGACGCTTATGAGAAAGCGGTGGAACTGATAGTAGAGCAAATACACCATAAGAAAGGCAAGCTGGTGACTACCGGCATGGGAAAGGCGGGACAGATAGCTATGAACATAGCCACTACTTTCTGTTCTACGGGCATTCCCTCTGTGTTTCTGCATCCCAGCGAAGCCCAGCATGGCGACTTGGGCATTTTGCAGGAAAATGATTTGCTGCTTCTTATTTCCAACTCGGGAAAGACCCGTGAGATTGTAGAGCTGACCCAGCTTGCGCATAGCCTGAATCCGGATCTGAAGTATATCGTGATTACCGGAAACGCCGACAGCCCTTTGGCCAAGGAGTCGGATATATGCCTGTGTACGGGGCATCCTGATGAAGTATGCGTTTTGGGGATGACGCCCACCACTTCGACAACGGTGATGACCGTGATAGGCGATATCTTGGTAGTGGAAACGATGAAAAAGACCGGTTTCACCATCGAAGAGTATAGCAAACGCCATCATGGGGGATATTTGGGTGAGCGTTCACGCGAGTTGAGTAAATAAGTATCGTCTGTCAAATCAGCCAATATACAATGAGAAAAATAATAGGGATAGGCGAGACTATTCTGGATATTCTTTTTAAGGATAATCAGCCCACTGCCGCTGTGCCCGGCGGATCGGTTTTCAACGGAATCATTTCGCTGGGGCGTATGGGGTTGGATGTGACCTTTATCAGCGAAACCGGAAATGACAGGGTGGGCAAGACCATTCTAGCGTTTATGAAAGAAAATGGGGTGAGCACGGATCATGTGAATGTGTTTCCCGAAGGGAAATCGCCTGTATCTTTGGCCTTCCTGGATGAGCATAATGATGCTGAGTATCTCTTTTATAAAGATTATCCGCATTTAAGGTTGGATGTGGCCATGCCCGAAATCCGTCGCGACGATATTGTGATGATAGGATCGTATTATGCAGTGACGCCCCAACTGCGCGACAAGGTGAAAGAATTGCTGGATTACGCTCACCGGCAGGGGGCCATCATTTACTACGATGTGAATTTCCGCAGCACCCATCGTCACGAGGCTATCAAGCTGCTGCCGGCCATTCTTGAGAATTTTGAATATGCGGACATTGTCCGTGGCTCTGTCGATGACTTTCAGAACATGTTCGGCTTGACGGATGCGGACCGGATTTACAGGAGTAAAATAGAATTTTACTGTCCGCGTTTTATTTGCACGCATGGTGCAGGTCGAATCGGCCTTTACACAAAGCAAGTGAAGAAGCACTATGAGGTGGAACCGTTGCCTGCTGTCAGCACGGTGGGGGCCGGAGATAATTTCAATGCCGGATTGGTGTTCGGATTGTTGAAATTTCGGATTCGCAAGGACGACCTCGATGATTTGTCGGAGAGCGATTGGGACCAGGTGATTCGTTGCGGCAAGGATTTCAGCGCCGATGTGTGTATGAGCCTGAATAATTCCATTTCAAAGGAATTTGCCGCCGCTTACAAGTAAAGCGGACAGGGGCTGCATATCCTCTTCTCAACTGCCCATAAACAGGGCTTTTTACACGTACGTATGTGTGGGCTTACACATACGTACGTGTAGGCCTACACATACGGCCGCGAAGGCTCACACGTACGTACGTGTTTTACGACGCGACCGTACGGGTGTTGAAACAGGTTTTTTCAGGCGTCATTCCGTTACTTTTCGACGTGCTTTTCCGGCTCTTCTGCATATTTCCTGTGAAGGGGATAGGCCGCTTGCAGGATCTTGTTTCTTAGCAAAGGAGGGTAGTGGGGATGGCTTGACAAGAAGTCCGTCACTTCCCGATAAGCCGTCCGGCTGTTGTGATTCTTCAATAACGCTCCGGCCCAGTTGCGAGGGAAGAAGATGTCTCCGGTGCGTTGCACCTCGGTCAGTTCTTCCAGTGCCGGGCGGATGTATTTTGTCGCATATTCCTTTCTCGTAGGATGATTCAGATAGCTCAGGGCGGTAGCAGCCCAAGGTTCGATTCGTCTGTTTTCTGTTTGCAGCAAGGACCGGAACAGGCTGTCCAGTTTCAGCGTGTCGGCAGTCGTGGCGCGCGATATGAAATCGAATTGGCGCAACCGGTCGGGATTTTGGATGCGCTGACGCTGTACCTTCAGTATTTCCTCGCTTTGCCCGGGCATGCGCAAGGCCAGTTCGTAGGCCAGTGTGGTGTAATCATTTTCGTTTAAGTGCTTGTTGTCTTGAGCTTTCCATAAGCTGTAAAGGCGCTGGACCATGGCAGATCCGGCGGCCTCTGTAATCAGCAGGCGCAGCAGTTGGACACGACACGAGGGAATCGGATGAGAGCGGCTGAGCACGTAAAGCTCGTCTTCTGTTTTTTTGCGCATCTCCGGAGCAGTTTCTTGCAGGGGTGCGGACAGATAGCCCACGGCTGTGGAGGCTATCAATGGATTTTTCTCGCAACGTATTCCGTTGAGCAGTGCATTTATCCACACGTCGTCCGAAATGTTTTTGGCCTGATAGTTCTCATACATCACCATTAAGGCGGCCTGCCTGGCCGTTTCGTCCTTTATGTCTTGCCAATGCTCTGATAACCAGTGTAGGCTATTGTGGTCGGGGATAAACAGCCCGTACCCTCTTCCGTCTGTATTGGGCAGAATATGGGTGGGGGTGAAAGGAAGCGGAATATGACATAGGCTGTCTGTCAGGCTGACTTCCAAGGTGGTGTCTCTTTCTCCGCATAGGGTGATATTGAACTTCTGGGTCCAGTTCAGATGTTTGTTGTTGATGCTATGCTGGCTCAGGGTCAGCCGGTTGCCTGATACCTCGAAACGGATGGCCGGCATTCCCCGCCGGTTCACCCATACATCGCTGAAAGCGGTCAGGTCTTCATCGGTCCGGCCGTCCAAAATCCGTATCAGGTCGTCCCAGGTGGCGTTGGCATACGCGTATGTTTTCAGATACTCCCGAATGCCTTCCTGAAAGGCTTTTTCTCCCATCAGCTCTACCAGTTTCCTCATCATGACAGGAGCCTTGTTATAGATGGTCTGACCATAAATCAGCCCTGCCTCCTGAAGGTTTTCCAGGGGTTGCCTGATGGCGGTGGCTCCGGGCGTACGGTCCTCCGACAAAGCGGCGGCAGAGTAGGTTCTCATCCAGTTCAACTGGTGATTGACCTGCGGAAACAACGGCTCGGTTATCAGGGCAGCGAAGTAGTTGGCAAACACTTCTTTGGTCCACACATCGTCAAACCAGTCCATAGTCACCAGATCGCCAAACCACATGTGGGCTGTTTCGTGTGCAATCAGCCGGGTGCGGCGCAGTTCTTCGTCGGGGGTAGGATGTTTGCTCAGAAACATCTGGTTATCGTTGTACAAGGTGGCACCGGTGTGCTCCATGCCTCCATACTGGAAACCGGGCAGGATGATGAAATCGTATTTGGCGAAAGGATAGGGGATACCGGTGTATCTTTCCAGCCAGTCCAGCGAGGCGGTCACTTGTTTGAATAGGGTATCCAGCTGTGCCACTTTGTTGGGATCTGTCTCGCGGTAATAGGCTGAAATTCGTCGGCCGTCTCCAGTGTATTCTTTCTGTTCCAGTTTGCCGGCAACAAACGAAAACAGATAAGTGCTTAAAGGCTCGGTAGGTGCAAATGTCACGGCCTTGCGGTTTTCCCTGACTTCCTCGTTGGTAACGTAAGTGTTCGACACTGCTTTCCATTCTGCCGGAACATCTAGCCGTAAGGAGAATGTGGCTTTCAGATTGGGCTGTTCGAAACAGGGAAATAACGTGCGGGCGCGGTCGGGCACTAACAATGTGTACAGAAATTCATCATTTCTGTTTAGTGACTGGTCTCCGGCAACAAACCGGATAGTGATGTCGTTTTTCCCTTTTACCGTTCCGTTTTCAGGCAGGATGATATGTTCGTTGCGGAATTCATAACAAGCCTTTTTCCCGTTGATGGTAACCGACTTTATTTTCTCCGGTTCTTCTCTGAAATCAAGAATCACCTTTTGCGGAGTGTCTAGTTCGAATTCAATGGTAATCTCTCCATTGATAAGAGCCGATTTCTGTTCGGGGATGGCGAAGTACAGGTTATACTTCAGCTCTTTTATTTCCTGCTTTCGCAGTGCCGCCAGTTCTTGAGACACTCCCGTATCATACCAACGGTCATTTTCTGTAGCTTGATGGCATCCTCCCCATAACAGGCTGCATATCAATATAAATTTTCCGATGTATGTTTTCATATTCTAGAATTTGTCTTGATTGTCGGCGGCTATTTTCCTGACGCCCCGTTGTGAGGCGATGAACGCTCCTCCCAATACCCGCTTTCCTTCGTAGAACACGGCCGATTGTCCGGGAGCTATGGCTGAGGCTTCGGACAGGAATCGTACTAACAATTGCTTCTCGTCCAGCCTGATGACACGGCAGGGGATAGGCTGGCTTCGGTAGCGGATGCGTACCGCCAGTTCTTGGCATTGCAGCAACTCCTGCATGTCTGTTATCTGGTAGTCCTCCACTAGCATATACTCCGCCTTCAGTTCTTCGGCCTCTCCCAGCATCACCGTGTTTTTCTCCGCATTGATGCGCAGCACGTACACCGGATGGCCCAGAGCGATTTCCAGCCCTTTGCGTTGCCCTATCGTGTAGTAAGGAAATCCTTTATGCTGTCCTATCTTCACACCTTTACTGTCGACAAACCAGCCTTTGCCTATTCGATTGTCCATGTCGGGGCATTGTGAGCGCAGAAAGTCGCGGTAGTCTCCTTCAATAAAACAGACTTCCATGCTTTCTCCTCCCCGGGCCTTTGCTTCGAATCCTTTTTGGCGGAGATACTCTCGCACTTCCTGTTTGGTGTAAGTCCCTAAAGGGAAGATGAACCGTTGCAGGATTTCTTGCGGAAGCTTCCACAAGAAATAAGATTGGTCTTTGGTGAAATCATCGCCTGCCACGATATATATGTTTTCGTTGTGCTTTTCCAATCGGCAATAATGTCCGGTGGCTATGTGGGCACAATTCGTCCGGTCTGCCCATTCGCATAGAATTTTTTCCTTGAACAACGGGTTGCACAGCACGCACGGGTTGGGAGTCCGCCCCCTCATGTATTCATCTATGAAATGCTTCACGATAATCTGTTTGAATTCTTCCCTCACGTCGGCCACGTGATGCTCTATGCCTAGCCGTTCGGCCAGTTCCCTGGCTTCTAACACATCATCGGGTTCTTCCTGTCCCGGAGTGGAAAACTTGGAGGGGACGTCCCATGTTCTCATAGTGACTCCCACTACTTCATAGCCCTGTTCCTGTAGCATGATGCAGGTGGCTGAACTGTCAATTCCGCCACTCATTCCCACCAATACTCTTTTCTCGCTGTCGTTTGTCATAAGAATAATTCGGGGTTACGTGGTTCGGCACATTTCTGATGTAGCATGGGGGTATAAGGAGTGTCGAATATACGTGCGTTGTTGGGGCATTCCTTGACACAGGCACAACATTTTATGCATAGGCCGACTTCCGTCTTTATTTTCCTGTCGCTGCCCCATGCAATAGCATGAGTAGGGCATATGCCGATGCATTCGCCGCAGGCGAAACACTCTTCCGTACAAGTGGGAGCGGTAGGGGTGGAAGGGCCTACCAGACGATAAGGAATATTTCCCTTAATGTAGAATTCACCGTTTCTTTCCTCTCTTTTCAGTTTGGCCAGGCAGTCTTTGCCGAACTGTGTTGCTGTCAGCAGGTCGGTTGTGTCCGGACGACCTGCTGCAATAGGCATGTTCGGACGGCTGTAGCTGTGTTCGCCGATAAAGGCTCCGGCAGCCAGCGGAGTGAATCCCAGCCGCATGGTTTCATCTCTTAGTTCCACCAAAGCA
Source organism: uncultured Bacteroides sp. (assembly GCA_947173895.1). Taxonomy (GTDB): domain Bacteria; phylum Bacteroidota; class Bacteroidia; order Bacteroidales; family Bacteroidaceae; genus Phocaeicola. The sequence goes on from CAMWGU010000052.1 coordinate 23,525, forward strand.
TCCTCGTAATCGCGGTTCCCGTATAGGGCTACTAGAATGGCAAATGCATTGTTCCCCCTCAGCCTTTGCAGCCGTTGTAAGGCTATGGGTGCCACTCTTCCTGCATACACGGGAACAGCAATGATGGCGACGGAATCTTTAATTTCTATCACACTGTCGTCTTGGTCGGTGGTCAGGTCTATTTCTATTCTTTTGCCCATCCCTATTCCTTCTCCGATGGCGCGAGCTATTTTCGCTGATGTATGTGTAGGCGAAAAAAAAACGATATGATTGCTTGTAAGTGTTTTCATAAATGTAAATATAGTGACTTTTTTAAAAGATGAGTTATATTCCTTCCTCTTCCTCCCAGCTGTCCACGGTCATAGTCGCCGAAGAGAAGTTCACCCCGATAAGGAACAGCTGCCGC
>CAMWGU010000053.1 GCA_947173895.1 uncultured Bacteroides sp.
TCCAATGCCATAACGTCTTGTGCCAGATATTCGATCCGTTTGTCTGCGATTTTCCTCGTTTCCGATTGCCCCCTCTTGACAGAATGTGTATCGGGTGGTGACAAACAGATAGTATTCAACCGCATGAAAAGGGTTAACCATTAGAAAGAAAGACCTTACACAATAGAGCGACCTGCCTTTGAAGTGGTACCCACAACAAGGATACTCACACAAGCCTCTATAGCATCCACTCATCGGGCCTGTAACACGTTTCGTCTCCTTGACAGAAATCCATCTGATTTGTACCATAAACCCACACTTTTTTTATAACTTTGCACTTCGATAGAAAACAATAAACATGGAATTATTCAGTAAAATGATAGCCACGGCTTTGGGAATTACCATGCATCAGGCAGACAACACACTAGCTTTGCTAGCTAGCGGAGCTACCATTCCTTTCATAAGCCGATACCGGAAAGAAGCGACCGGAGGACTGGACGAAGTACAAATAGGCGAGATTAAAAACCGCAATGATAAATTGTGTGAGCTTGCTAAACGGAAAAACACCATTCTTTCTACCATCGAAGAACAGGATAAACTGACAGACGAATTGCGCAAACGCATTGAACAAAGCTGGGACGCTACCGAACTGGAAGACATATACTTACCCTACAAACCCAAACGGAAAACCCGTGCCGAATCAGCACGACAAAAAGGACTAGAAGCGTTGGCCACCATACTGATGCTGCAACGCGAGAACCATTTAGAGAACCGTTTGAGCACTTTCGTAAAAGGAGACGTGAAGGATGAAGAAGACGCGCTGAAGGGGGCCCGCGACATCATTGCCGAACAAGTGAGCGAAGACGAACGTGCCCGTAATCAATTGCGCAACCAGTTTTCCCGCCAGGCGATTATCACGTCTAAAGTAGTGAAAGGCAAAGAAGAGGAAGCCATAAAATACCGCGATTATTTTGATTTCAGCGAGCCATTGAAACGTTGCACCTCCCATCGCTTGCTGGCTATCCGCCGAGGGGAAGCAGAAGGCCTGTTAAAAGTAAACATAAGTCCAAATGATGAAGAGTGCAGCGAACGGCTGGAGCGTATGTATGTCCGTAGCAACAACGAATGCGGCCGTCAGGTAGGCGAAGCAGTACGCGATGCGTACAAACGACTTTTAAAACCTTCTATTGAAAGCGAATTCTCAACTTTGAGCAAAGAGAAAGCCGACGAAGAGGCAATTCGCGTCTTCGCCGGAAATTTAAGACAGCTTCTCCTGGCTCCCCCGTTGGGACAAAAACGGGTCATGGGTGTCGATCCGGGCTACCGCACCGGATGCAAAATAGTCTGTTTGGATGCCCAAGGCACTCTGCTATACAATGAAACCATTTATCCGCATCCGCCTAAGAACGAATTTCAACCGGCCTCTCGCAAAATAGTAAAACTGGTAGAACAATATCAGATAGAAGCAATAGCCATAGGCAATGGTACAGCCAGCCGAGAAACTGAGCGATTCATTACATCACAACATTACGATCGCGAAGTGCAGGTATTTGTAGTGAGTGAAGACGGAGCATCCATTTATTCAGCTTCAAAGATTGCCCGTGATGAATTTCCCGAATACGACGTGACCGTACGAGGTGCCGTGTCCATAGGACGCCGATTGATGGATCCGTTGGCCGAGCTGGTGAAAATTGATGCCAAATCCATCGGAGTAGGACAATACCAACACGATGTGGACCAAACCTTGCTGAAAAAGTCATTGGACCAGACTGTGGAAAGTTGTGTGAACCTAGTAGGCGTGAATCTCAACACCGCCAGCCGCCATCTACTGACGTATATATCAGGACTGGGGCCTACTTTGGCCCAGAATATAGTGGACTACCGCACAGCAAACGGTCCTTTCAGTTCACGCACACAGCTGTTGAAAGTACCGCGTATGGGCGCAAAAGCCTTTGAGCAATGTGCAGGTTTTTTACGTATTCCGCAAGCCAAGAACCCGCTGGACAACTCGGCTGTACATCCTGAAAGTTATCCCATAGTAGAACAAATAGCCAAAGATCTGAATTGCACGGTAAGCGAACTGATAAAAAACAAAGAACTTCGTAACCGGATTGACATTAAGAAATACGTCACCCCGACAATAGGACTTCCCACCCTGACAGATATCATGCAGGAATTAGACAAACCGGGACGTGACCCACGGCAACAAATCAAGTTTTTTGAATTTGACAAAAATGTAAGAAGCATCAATGACTTGAAAGAAGGCATGGAATTGCCCGGCATCATAAGCAATATTACCAACTTCGGCTGTTTTGTCGATATAGGAATCAAAGAAAAGGGTCTGGTACATGTATCCCAACTGGCCAATAAGTTTGTGAGCGACCCTACCAGTGTAGTCAGTGTACATCAGCATGTACGAGTAAAGGTGATGAGCATAGACCATGAAAGGAAACGTATACAACTCACTATGAAAGAGGTTGAGCAGTAACTGCAACCGGAAAATAGAGAAAGAGATGAAAGAGAACGAAGTACATTACCGCTGGTTCGTTTTTTATAAAGACCAGCTATTGATAGAAAAAAAGAACGGGATATATACCATTCCCATCGGAACAGAACCACCCATGCCTGTTCCGATAGGTAGCACGATCCATACCATCGGGGAAATAGAAGGCTACACTGCTAAAACTTTCTCTGTATATGCACCAGTACCCGGCAGCGAAAACGACTACCGCCTGATGATGGACCTGCGAGGCTCATATGATGTATTGACATGGGGGGAATATTATTTGGGCGGGAAGGCCTTTCAGATATTGAACTGGGACAAGAACAGCCGGTATTGCCCCATGTGTGGTGTACCTACCACACAGATATCTCCTATCGCCAAGAAATGTCCCCAATGCCGCCAAGAGATTTATCCACGCATTTCTCCTGCTATTATTGTACTGATACGACGAGAAGACAGTATATTGCTGGTTCATGCACGCAACTTCCGAGGTACATTCAATGGCTTGGTGGCCGGCTTCCTTGAACCGGGCGAGACCCTAGAGGAATGTGTACACCGCGAAGTAATGGAAGAAACCGGACTGCGTATCAAGAACCTGAAATATTTTGGCAGCCAGCCGTGGCCATACCCTAGTGGAATTATGATAGGTTTTACGGCCGACTACGAGAGTGGAGATTTAAAATTGCAACAAGAAGAATTAAATTCAGGCGCCTTTTACACCAAAGACAACTTGCCGGAAATTCCCAGAAAACTGAGTTTGGCAAGAAAGTTAATTGACGCATGGTTGAATGAGAAAAGCTGAAGAACAAAGTGTAAAACTTAAACTAACACTATCTTTTCAATATGGAATGGTTAAATAACTTATTTTTTGAACATACGCCCTTACAAGCAGTTATAATCCTCTCGATCATTATCGCCACAGGATTAGGCTTGGGTAAGATCCATGTATTTGGCATCTCACTAGGGGTTACCTTCGTTTTTTTTGCTGGTATTCTGGCAGGACATTTAGGGTTCTCCATCGACCCGAACATGCTGAACTACGCCGAAAGTTTCGGGCTAGTACTTTTCGTATATGAATTAGGGCTACAGGTAGGTCCCGGTTTCTTCAGTTCGTTCCGCAAAGGTGGCGTGCAACTCAACATGCTAGGCATAGGTGTTATTCTGATTGGTACAGTCATGACTATACTTTTCAGCAAACTTGGAAACATTCCGATGAGTGATATGGTGGGTATACTCTGTGGAGCCACTACCAACACACCTGCTTTGGGTGCCGCGCAACAAACGCTGAAACAGATGGGAGAACCTTCGAGTAGTGCCGCATTGAGTTGTGCTGTAACTTATCCATTAGGAGTGGTAGGTGTCATTCTGGCCATGTTGCTAGTGCGCAAACTATTTGTCCGTCCTTCCGACATCGACACCCACGAGCACGAAGATACCAACCAGACATTTATTGCTACTTTTAAGGTGCATAATCCGGCCATATTTAACAAAAGCGTAAAAGAAGTGGCTTTACTCAGTCATCCTAAGTTCGTGATATCTCGTTTATGGCGAGAAGGGAGTGTAAGCATCCCCACTTCCGAAAAAATCCTGAGAGAGAACGACCGATTGCTGGTGATCACCACTGAAAAAGATGCCCCTTCGCTTACTATTCTTTTCGGTGAACAAGAAAATCAAGACTGGAACAAAGAAGACATTGACTGGAACGCCATCGACAGTCAGCTGATTTCCAAACATATTGTTATCAGCCGTCCCGAGATAAACGGCAAGAAACTAGGTTCCTTGCGCCTGCGCAACAGTTATGGCATCAATATCAGCCGGGTCATGCGCAGTGACGTGCAGTTACTTGCCACACCGGAACTAATTCTCCAGCTAGGCGACCGACTGACCGTAGTGGGCGAAGCCAAAGCTATCGAAAATGTAGAAAAAGTACTGGGCAATGCGGTCAAGACACTAAAAGATCCTAACCTTGCTGCTATATTCATAGGTATTGTACTCGGATTGATTCTAGGCTCCATCCCTATTGCTGTACCCGGCATTGGCACCCCCGTCAAACTGGGTCTGGCAGGTGGTCCTATCGTTGTGGGCATCTTGATAGGATGTTTCGGTCCCCGTTTTCATCTGATCACCTACACCACTCGAAGCGCCAACCTGATGTTACGCGGCATCGGGCTATCCCTCTACCTAGCCTGCCTAGGACTCGATGCCGGCGCTCAATTCTTTGAAACCGTCATGCGCCCCGAAGGCGTCATCTGGATAGCCATGGGCTTTGCCATCACCTTTATTCCGGTAGTTGTCATAGCACTCATAGCACTCCGCATGAACCGGCTCGATTTCGGATCCACATGCGGTATGCTGTGTGGAAGTATGGCAAATCCCATGGCTCTCAACTATGCCAATGACACACTGCCTGGTGACAATCCAGCGGTGAGCTATGCCACCGTATACCCACTTTCTATGTTCAGCCGGGTCATCATCGCACAACTAATACTCATGTTTTTTATATAACTCCAGCTATGAACGCATACAATTCAATCACCCCCGAAGCCATACAGAAAGATATGCGATATTTGCAACTATTATCGCACAGTTTCCCTACCATAGCCGATGCCAGTACAGAAATAATCAATTTGGAAGCTATTCTGAACCTACCTAAAGGAACAGAGCATTTTCTTGCCGACCTTCATGGCGAATACGAAGCGTTCCAACATGTACTTCGCAACGCTTCAGGAGCTATCAAGAGGAAAGTTAATGAAATATTTGGCAATACCCTGCGCGAGAGCGAGAAAAAGGAGCTGTGTACACTGATTTATTATCCGGAACAGAAACTGGACTTGGTGAAAACAATAGAAACTGATCTGGACGACTGGTATGTCATTACATTAAACCAGTTGGTGCGTGTATGCCAAAATGTATCGTCCAAATACACCCGCTCCAAAGTACGAAAATCACTCCCCAAAGAATTTTCATACATCATCCAGGAGTTGTTGCACGAAAGTTCCATGGTACCTAACAAGCAAGCATATATCAATGTCATCATCAGCACTATAATTTCCACTCGCCGAGCTGACGATTTTATCATTACCCTATGCAATCTCATCCAGCGACTCACCATAGATACCTTGCACATATTGGGTGACATATTCGACCGAGGCCCCGCCCCCCACCATATCATGGACATATTATGCGATTATCATAACTTCGACGTGCAATGGGGAAACCACGACATTTTATGGATGGGAGCTGCTGCCGGCAACAATTGCTGTATGGCAAACGTGTTGCGCCTAGCCATGCGCTACGGAAATCTAACCGTACTGGAGGACGGCTATGGTATCAACCTTCTTCCGCTAGCCACATTTGCCATGGAAACATACGCCGATGATCCCTGCACCCTGTTCGGACCGAAAATGGAGAAAGAAGATTGTACCTACAATGCCAAGACCTTGCGCATGATAGGCCAAATGCACAAAGCCATCAGCGTCATCCAATTTAAATTGGAAGCGGAAATCATCAAGCGACGCCCCGACTTTAAAATGGAAGATCGCATGCTACTCCATCGAATAAACTTCGAGCGCAAGACCATCACGATGGACGATGGAAAGGAATATGAGCTGAAAGACAGCTTTTTGCCCACGGTAGACCCGGCAGATCCTTATAAACTGACAGACGAGGAACAGGAAATCATGAACAAACTCCACCGCTCATTTGTCAGCAGCGAGAAACTGAAAAAACACATCCGCTGCCTGTTTCGTTACGGATGTATGTATACAGTGAGCAATTCGAATCTGCTGTTTCATGCCTCCATCCCTTTGAATGCCGATGGTACACTGAAAGACGTAATGATAGCCGGGAAGGCATACAAAGGGAAAGCATTGCTTGAAAAAGTGGGACACTTGATTCGCACTGCCTATTTTGCAGAAGACGACAATGAAGGCAAGTCCTTTGCCATAGACTATGTGTGGTATCTGTGGTGTGGCAAAAACTCACCCGCCTTCGACAAAGACAAAATGGCCACCTTCGAACGCTATTTCCTAAAGGAGAAAGAATTGCACAAAGAAGTGAAAGGTCACTATTACACTCTGCGCAACGAAGAAAGCGTGTGTGACATGCTATTGGACGAATTCGGAGTAATAGGCGAGCACCGCCATATCATCAACGGTCACGTACCTGTGAAAACTATACAAGGGGAAAACCCGATCAAAGCCAATGGAAAGATGATGGTCATAGACGGTGGATTTTCAAAAGCCTACCATTCGGAAACAGGAATAGCCGGCTATACGCTAGTTTATCATTCACGCGGCTTCCAGCTAGTTCAACACGAACCATTTACCTCGATGCAAAAAGCTATCGAAGAAGGACAGGACATCAAGTCGAGCACCCAAATAGTAGAAATGAGTACCCAGCGCATGATGGTGAGAAACACAGACAAAGGACGCGAACTAGTAACACAGATCAATGACCTAAAGAAGCTACTGGTAGCCTACCGGACAGGACTTATTAAAGAACGGTCCATATAGTGCAACACCTTAATTTAATTCCCTGAAGAGGGTATCAAAATAAAATGGCACTTCAACCATAACACCTTTAAAAAGGGTCATATCAAACTCTGTATAGAGTAATGATACGACCCTTTCTTTAGCCTTTTAGGATGCTCAAATTTTAAATTATAAGTTCATCTTATCAAAACACCCCTGGTTTCTTTATCAAAAAAATGCACTTATCTACAGCACAAGTTTATTCGTCGCCGAATCGGGGAAAACCACCATCGGCTTAAATGACTTAGCCTCTTCAAAGTCCATCATTGCGTATGACATGATAATCACAATGTCGCCCACCTGCACCTTCCGAGCAGCAGCACCATTTAAACAAATACACCCCGAACCGCGTTCGCCCTTTATGATATACGTTTCAAATCTCTCGCCGTTATTATTATCCACGATATGTACTTTCTCGCCGGCAATCATATTGGCTGCATCCATCAGATCCTCGTCAATCGTGATACTACCCATGTAATTCAAATTGGCCTCCGTCACACGGACACAATGAAGTTTCGACTTCAACACTTCAATCATCATAATCTCAATGGTTAATAGCTATATTTTACGTTGTCTATCAAACGAACCTCTCCACAGAACACCGTGATACATCCCACGGCATAGTCTGTCTCTTTCCAGTCAGCTATGCTTTGAAGCGTTGTACCATCTACTATTTCAAAATACTCCAAACGCAAACCTGGAGAAGCGGCAATCGCATCCTTCACATATTTCTGTGTATCGGCTACCGTATGAGACTTAGCAAAGGTACAACTTCCGAACAGCGTCCGCGAAATATTCAGCGCACGCTCCCTCTCTATTGCAGAAAGCCGTGCATTGCGGCTGCTCAATGCCAAACCATCTTCTTCACGCACAATGGGACAACCCACAATCTGCAATCCATCGAATCCAATCTGTCGCACCATTTCACGGATAATGGCCAATTGCTGAAAATCTTTTTCCCCAAAATAAGCACGGGTAGGATTTACAATCATAAACAACTTGCTTACTATTTGACATACTCCGTTGAAATGTCCCGGACGAAAACGGCCTTCCATCACCGTATCAAGCGGCGCATAACTGAATTGCCGAGTATCGGGTTCTGGATAAATCTCCTCTACAGACGGAGCAAAAATGAAATCCGCCCCTACTTTTTCTAGCAATTCACAATCGGCATCCAGCGTACGCGGATATTTTGCCAAGTCATTTTTATCATTAAATTGGGTAGGATTCACAAAATCGCTCACTACCACCACGTCATTTTCTGCAACAGCACGTTTCACCAACGAAGCGTGTCCGGCATGGAGCGCACCCATCGTAGGAACCAAGCCAATTGATTTACCTTCACTACGCAGTACATCCAGCTCCGAACGGAGCTCTTTGATTGTTTGAACTAACTTCATTTTCCTTATCTCTTTAATTTGAGTCGTTTCATGTAAAACGGCTGCAAAGTAAACCATTATTTGGGAGATTACGAAGAAAAAACAGATTTTTAATTAAGCGAAAACCGTCTCACAACAAATCACTTCTTCTTCAAGAAAAAGACAAAACATCTCTTTTCACGCCTGAAAAGCAAGAATAATAAATATACAAGCATACATTTACCCACTAATTTACAGTCACTTAACATATCATAAGGAATTATTAATCTCTGTTTTATGCCACTGTTTTCTATTTTTTTATACCTTTGCAAAATGATTATGAGCAACAAAAAGTTAAGATGAAGGCAAATAAAGTTTTATTTATTACACAAGAGATTACCCCTTACGTTCCCGAATCCGAAGTGGCAAAATTGGGAAGATACCTTCCTCAGGCCATTCAGGAAAAAGGCAGAGAAATCAGAACTTTTATGCCCAAATGGGGTAATGTCAATGAACGCAGAAACCAATTACACGAAGTCATCCGCCTGTCCGGCATGAATTTAATCATAGACGATACGGATCATCCGCTGATTATCAAAGTTGCATCTATACAAGCTGCACGGATGCAGGTTTATTTCATTGACAACGACGACTATTTCCAACATCGCCTCATGGCAGCCGATGAAAATGGCGTAGAATACAAAGACAATGACGAACGTGCCATTTTCTATGCGCGCGGTGTGTTGGAAACAGTAAAAAAGCTACGTTGGTGTCCCGATATTATTCACTGTCAAGGGTGGATGAGTGCATTTGTACCTCTTTATATTAAGAAGGCTTATCAAGACGAGCCGTCATTCAGAGACTCAAAAGTAGTATTCTCTTTGTTTGACAACGATTTCAAATCAGAGTGCGAAGGCAACCTGACAGAGAAGCTCATGCTAAAGAACATCAAAAAAGAAGATGTGGAAAGCATCATCAAGTCTCCCACCAATTACGAAGAACTTTGCAAACTGGCCATCGCCTATTCGGACGGTGTCATACAGAACAGCGAAAAAGTGAATGAAAACGTCATGAAATTCGCTCGCGAATCCGGCGTACCTATACTCAATTATCAGCCGACCGATACATATGCAGATGCTTTCAATGAATTCTATGACAAGATATGGGAGTCGGAACAGAAATAACTCACTAAGAAAAATAAAAATGAAAATCAGATACTTATGCGCATTGTTGTTGGCAACACTGATTTACAGTTGCGATGATTCAACAACTGGCATCGGAATCAGTCTTATCCCCGGAGGAGACAAGATTCCGGCAAACACAGACAGTTATGAGTTTACCACCCGATCGCTGTTGGCCGACTCTGTATACGCACGTACTAGTACAGCCTACCTAGGACGATATACCGACGAACAATTCGGAGAGTTTACAGCGGACTTTATGGCACAGTTTACTTGTATGGACAACTTCGAATTTGAAGAAGAGCTGACCAAAGTAATTGGAATCAATATAAGTCTGCAATATAGTACCTTCTTTGGCGATTCTTTAAATGCCATGCGCTTGCAAGTGGACACATTGAACAAAGTGATTCCTGAAAAAGAATTAAATACGTTCTACACTAGTGTAAATCCGAAAGACTATTACAACGAGGAAGAAAAGCCCTTGGCAACCAAAGCTTTTTCGGCAGTAGGCCCTTCTACCTCCCAAGATACCATTTGGACCGATTCATATGGAAGCAATTACAGAGAAATTGTACAACTTATCAAGCTACCCAATTCGCTGGGCGAACATATATTCAACAAATATAAAGAAAACAAGAAGTACTTCGAAAATCCGGAAGCCTTTGTTAAAAATGTATTAAAAGGAGTCTACATCCGTTGCACACACGGCGACGGAACCATTTTATACATCGATGGAATAAACCTGCATCTCACTTTTGAAGCATTAATAGAAAGTTCTTCCGGCGAACGGGACTCTTTGGTGTACAAACAATACTTGTTCGTTGCAACTAAAGAAGTAATACAAGCCAACCACTTCAGCAACGGGGACAAACTGAAGGATTTGGTAAAAGAACCCGAACATACCTTCATCAAAAGCCCGGCAGGTATTTTTACCGAAGCCACTTTCCCTATCACTCAAATTTATAATGAACATAAAAAAGATACACTGAATGGTGTAAACGTATCGTTCACACGCTATAACGACAAAAACTCCAAATACAAAATGGGTACTCCCCAGTATGTATTAATGGTCAGAAAGAAAGACATGTTCTCGTTTTTCGAAGAAAATAAAATAGCTGACAACAAGACATCTTTCTTAAGCCAGTATAGCAACAATACATACACCTTTAGTAATATTGCCCCTCTGATTACTTACTGCATCGAAGAACGAAAAAAAGGTATCATAGCAGCAGGAGGCAATCCGGAGAAAGAAGAAGATGGAGAAAAATGGGAAGCCGAAAATCCGGATTGGAACAAAGTTGTCATCATCCCTGTCAAAACCGAGTTTAACACGAATAACGACATCGTTGAAATATCCAACAGTTTGAGTATGGAAAGTGCAACACTGAAAGGAGGAACTCATCCTGACAATAAATTGAAGATGCAAGTTTTCTATACAACATTCTAATTTTTGCATTTCATATCCTTTACAAAACTGGGGCAGGCGAAAATAAGCGACAATGTTTATTTTCGCCTGCCTCTTTTAGACATAGATATTCACAAGCCGATAAACATACCTACTTGTTTCCCCTTACTCCACTATGCTTTTTCATTACCACAAACTGAATCAATAAATATTATTATACATATCGTTTTTTCATTTACATATAACACACTTCCCTTCTGTATGGCAGAATAAACGGGTATCGACCAGACAGACAAACAAAGCCGGTCAAGTCCCTCAGTGGACCCAACCGGCTTTATTTGTTTTCCATTAAAAATCTCCCTTACATTTAGAATGGCAAATCGTCTTTCTCATCTGTAGCAGCAAAATCCACCGGAGCGGCGGGCGCGGCATTCATGGGAGGGAACGGAGCATCGGGTACGACACCCCCTTGTGGAGCCACACGATCCACCCTCCATGCACGGATACTGTTGAACCAGCGACCATTCCATTCGCGAGCATCAATATCAAAAAAGACATTCAGTTCCTCACCTAACTGAATATTAAATTGCGCTATTTTATCGGCTCCAAATACATCAAAACACATTTTTCTAGGATACTGCTCATGCGTCTCAATAACGTATTCTTGCACTTTCCATTCATTCCCAGTCTTTGAGACTCCTCCTCTTGGCTCAAGGACCGCTATTACTTTTCCTGCTAATTCCATATTACAATGTTTAAATTCGCCACGAAAGTACGCTTTTCCTTGTTAGAAAACTAATTTTTCCGTTTTTTTTTGCATCCATACCATAATCTTTTCGTAACTTTGGCAGTTAAATAAAGACAGAGAACAAGAATATAAATATAAGAATATAAAACTATGAAGTTCATTGTTTCAAGTACTGGATTATTCAGTCATTTACAAGCCATTAGTCGAGTCGTCAACTCTAAAAATTCGTTACCCATTCTTGATTGTTTTTTAATGGAACTGACTGACGGCACATTGTCGCTCACCGCATCTGATAACGAAACAACACTTTCCACCTCCCTGGAAGTAAATGAAAGTGATGGGGACGGACGTTTTGCCGTTTCTTCAAAGACCATACTCGAAGCCCTGAAAGAAATTCCAGAACAACCTTTGACCTTCTTGATAAACATGAAGAATCTGGAAATCACCGTAGAATATCAAAACGGGAAATACAGTCTGATAGGACAAGAAGCAGACGAATATCCACAAGCTCCCGCCTTGGGTGCCAATGCAGTACACGTAACTACCGGTGCATCGGTGATGCTGGCTGGCATCAACCGCTCGTTGTTCGCCACTGCAGATGATGAGCTCCGTCCGGTAATGAATGGCGTTTATTTCGACATAACTACCGAAGACATAACATTTGTAGCCTCAGACGGACACAAGTTGGTGCGCAATAAGACTTTGTCAGCTCACGGTGACGAAAAAGCAGCATTTATACTGCCTAAAAAGCCAGCCACTTTACTAAAAAACTTGTTGCCGAAAGAACAAGGCGATGTGCAAATAGACTTTGATGATCGTAACGCCACGTTCACCATGGAAAACTATAGCATGGTATGCCGCCTCATCGAAGGCCGCTATCCCAATTACAATTCTGTGATTCCGCAAGACAACCCACACAAAGTCATTATCGATCGTACATTACTGATCAGTGCGCTCCGTCGCGTATCCGTATTTTCGTCACAGGCAAGCAGTTTGATCAAGCTTCGCCTCAGTGAAAATCAGATTCAAATTTCCGCACAAGACATCGACTTTTCCACCTCGGCAGAAGAGACACTAGCCTGCCAATATGCAGGAAAAGCCATGAGTATCGGTTTCAAATCGACTTTCCTGATCGACATTCTAAACAACATCTCCGCACAAGAAATTATTCTTGAACTGGCTGATCCCTCCCGTGCAGGCGTTATTGTTCCTGCCGAACAAGAAGAAAAAGAAGACTTGCTGATGTTGCTGATGCCAATGATGCTGAACGACTAAAAGACCGCACGCCAACATGTAGCGGAAAAACATTCATTCATAATAAGAATAAAAAATGAAACTGAATTTGAAAAACCCTATTGTTTTCTTCGACCTGGAAACAACAGGAACTAATATAAATACAGACAGAATAGTTGAAATATGCTATTTGAAAATACATCCAAACGGCAATGAAGAAGCCAAAACTATGCGCATCAATCCCGGAATGCACATTCCCGAACAAGCATCTGCCATCCACGGCATATACGATGATGACGTAGCCCAGTGTCCCACGTTCAAAGAAGTAGCGAAAGATATAGCAAAAGATATAGAAGGATGCGACCTGGCAGGTTTCAATTCCAATCGTTTCGATATTCCGGTCCTAGCTGAAGAATTTTTACGCGCAGGAGTAGATATTGACATGATGAAGCGCAAATTCATCGATGTACAGGTCATTTACCACAAACTGGAACAACGCACCTTATCTGCCGCCTATAAATTCTATTGTGGCAAGAATCTGGAAGATGCCCACACAGCCGAAGCCGATACACGTGCTACATACGAAGTATTGAAAGCGCAACTGGATCGCTATCCAGAAGAATTGCAAAACGACATGGCTTTTCTGGCAGAATATTCCAGTTTCAACAAAAATGCAGATTTTGCCGGACGTATTGTTTATGATGACAAAGGAGTAGAAATATTCAACTTTGGGAAATATAAAGGAATGTCAGTATCCGAAGTGCTGCAAAGAGACCCAGGCTATTACAGTTGGATACTAAACGGCGACTTTACGTTGAATACAAAAAACGTGCTGACCAAAATCAGACTGCGTGAATCGGGAATGATGAAATGAACATGAAAGGAAAGAAAATCGTATTAGGAATAACCGGAAGTATAGCCGCCTACAAAGCGGCTATACTCATTCGCGGACTTATAAAAAAAGGAGCGGAAGTACAGGTCGTAATAACTCCCGCCGGCAAAGAGTTCATCACACCAATTACCTTGTCCGCATTGACCAGCAAACCAGTGGTCTGCGATTTTTTCGCCCAACGGGATGGAACATGGAACAGCCATGTCGACTTAGGATTATGGGCTGATGCCATGGTTGTCGCTCCAGCCACCGCCTCCACCATCGGCAAGATGGCCAACGGCATAGCGGATAACATGCTGATAACTACCTACCTATCAATGAAAGCTCCCGTATTCATCGCACCGGCGATGGATTTGGACATGTTCGCCCATCCTTCCACCCAAAAAAATCTGGACACACTCCGTTCCTATGGTAACTACATCATTGAACCGGCAGAAGGCGAACTGGCCAGTCATTTGGTAGGAAAAGGCAGAATGGAAGAACCAGAAGAAATAGTGAAAACCTTGGAAGCCTTCTTTGCTAAACAAAAGAACCTGGCCAGAAAAAAAATAGTAATCACAGCCGGACCGACCTACGAAAAAATAGATCCAGTACGCTTTATCGGAAATTACTCGTCTGGGAAAATGGGATTCGCCCTTGCCGAAGAATGCGCCTCACGCGGAGCAGAAGTAGTACTAATCAGTGGTCCTGTCACAATTAAGACTCATCATCCCAACATTCGCCGCATAGATGTGGAAAGTGCTAAAGAGATGTACGACTCTGCCACTCACGAGTTTACCACCGCTTCTGCCGGTATTTTGTGTGCGGCAGTAGCCGATTTCACTCCGGAAGTTGTAGCCGACCATAAAATCAAAAGAGAAAAAGATGATTTAGTACTGCAACTGAAACCCACACAAGACATTGCCGCCGCACTGGGCAAGCAAAAAAAAGACAGACAAATATTAGTAGGATTTGCTTTAGAAACAAACGATGAATTCCAAAATGCACAAAAAAAACTAGAGCGTAAAAACTTCGATTTCATTGTACTGAATTCATTGCAAGACAAAGGAGCAGGATTTCGTTGTGATACCAACAAAATAACAATCATCGACCGTCAAGGTGCTATCCCCTATCCGCTGAAAAGCAAACAGGAAGTAGCCAAGGATATTATTGACAGACTGACAAATGAATTGCCGATGCAACAAAGCGCGACAATGTGACAATAGAAACAGAAATATGCTGCAATCTATCTATATACAGAATTATGCATTGATTGATACATTAGATATCAATTTTACTCCCGGATTCTCGGTCATTACTGGAGAAACCGGCGCAGGAAAATCGATTATATTAGGGGCCATCGGCTTGCTGCTGGGACAAAGAGCCGATATCAAAGCCATCAAAAAAGGCGCCAATAAATGTATTGTTGAAGCCCGATTTAATATTTCAACTTACCAAATGGAACCTTTCTTTGCTCAAAGAGATTTGGAATATGATCCGAATGAATGTATCATCCGCCGTGAACTGTATACTTCGGGAAAAAGCCGTGCATTCATCAACGACACTCCGACATCGCTGACACAAATGAAAGAACTGGGCGAAAAACTGATAGATGTGCATAGCCAGCATCAAAACCTGTTGCTGAACAGCGAAGGTTTCCAGTTGAGTATACTCGACATTCTAGCACAAGACGACAAAGAACTTTCGACCTATAAAAAAATTTATACCGAATACAAAAATGTGTGCAAACAGCTGGCCGACTTCATCGCACAGGCGGAACAAAGCCGTAGAGATGAAGACTACATCCGCTTCCAATTAGAGCAACTGGATGACGCAAACCTGCAAGAGGGCGAACAGGTCGGGCTGGAACAAGAAGCCGAAACCCTAAGCCATGCCGAAGAGATAAAAGCAAGCCTATACAAAGTGGACCAAATCATATCATCGAACGATGCCAGCCTGTTGTCCGCCGCTAAGGAATGTATGCAAACTCTGCAAAATATTGCAAAGGTATACACCCGTGCACAAGAGTGGATCGACCGACTGGATAGCTGTTACATCGAACTGAAAGACTTGTCGCACGAAATAGCAAGTGAACAAGAGGAAGTAGAATTCAACCCCACTCGATTGGATTATGTAAATGAAAGACTGAATCTGATCTATACCTTGCAACAAAAGCACCATGTACAAACCGTTGAAGAACTGATAGCCATACAAACCTACTATCGTGAAAAGTTGAATGCCATCACTTCGTTCGATGATCACATAGCCAAACTTACCACACAGAAAGAAGCATTATATAATCAGGTGATAAAACAGGCTGGCATGCTGACCCAGCTTCGCACCCAATCAGGCAAGAATATTGAAAAGCAGATGAAAAACCTGCTGGTACCACTGGGAATGCCCAATATGCGCTTTGTGGTGGAACTAAACCGCCGCAAGGAGCCAGATAGTAAAGGTATGGATAGTGTAACCTTCCTGTTCTCGGCCAACAAGAACGGCACATTGCAAAATGTGGCATCAGTAGCATCGGGAGGCGAAATAGCACGCGTCATGCTCTCGCTAAAAGCCATGATAGCCGGAGCCGTAAAACTGCCTACCATTATCTTTGACGAAATAGACACCGGAGTATCCGGATCTATTGCCGAAAAAATGGCATTCATCATGCAGGAAATGGGGAAACAAAACCGACAAGTCATCAGTATTACCCATCTGCCACAAATAGCAGCACGCGGCACTGCCCATTATAAAGTGTATAAAGAAGACACGGAAACAGGAACCAACAGCCACATCCGCCGTCTGACCGATGAAGAAAGGATAAAAGAAATAGCCAACATGCTGAGTGGAGCCACCCTGACAGAGGAGGCACTAAATAACGCAAGGGCACTGATTCGCGGCTGACAGCACGAATCATAAACTATTTTAAACCACATATTTTTAAGACATGTTAGAGAAAAATGAAATGATCTTCGGTGTACGCGCCGTTATCGAGGCCATACAAGCCGGAAAAGAGATAGATAAAATACTGGTAAAAAAGGATATACAGAGCGAACTATCCAAAGAACTGTTCGCCTGTTTGAAAGAGACGTTTATCCCTGTCCAACGCGTACCAGTAGAACGTATCAACCGCATCACCCGGAAAAACCACCAGGGAGTAGTGGCATTCATCTCTTCTGTCACTTATCAGAAAACAGAAGATTTGGTCCCCTTCTTATTCGAAGAAGGAAAAACACCGCTGTTTGTCATGCTGGACGGAATAACCGATGTACGCAATTTCGGAGCCATTGCCCGTACCTGTGAATGTGCCGGAGTAGATGCCATCATTATTCCTGCCAAAAACAGTGTCAGCGTAAACGCAGACGCCATGAAGACATCGGCAGGCGCACTGCATACTCTTCCCGTATGCCGCGAACAAAGCCTGACCCATACCATAAAATACCTGAAAGACTGCGGATTCAAAATAGTAGCCGCCACCGAAAAAGGAGACTATGACTACACCAAGGCAAACTATAAAGATCCTGTATGCATCATTATGGGAGCCGAAGACACAGGCGTCCCCTACGAACATCTTTCTCTGTGCGATGAATGGATTAAGATCCCACTGATGGGCAGAATTGAATCGTTGAACGTATCAGTTGCCGCAGGTATCCTGATATATGAAGCCGTAAAACAACGGGGATTTGCAGAAGAAAACACAACAGTACCCACCTTTTAACAGACCACCCGAATTTATTGATAATAAACAATTAACGATAACATGAAAAAAATATTTTTGTTGCTGGCATGTGGCATAAGCGCCCAACTGAGCTATGCACAAGCAACCCCTAAATGGGCCGACAAAGCTAAAAAAGCCGTTTTCTCTATCGTCACCTACGATAAAGAAAACAAGATAAAGAATACAGGAAACGGATTCTATATAAATGAAAACGGAACGGCATTGTCCGACTACACCCTGTTCGAAGGAGCCGAACGGGCGGTAATCATCAATGCCGACAGTAAGGAATTACCCGTATTACGCATTTGGGGAGCCAGTTCCATATACGACCTCGTGAAATTCAATACCGAAGCCGACAAGAAAACCGTTGCACTGAAACCTGCCACACAACCTGCCACAGTAGGCGAAACTGTATACCTGTTGCCCTATTCGACTCAGAAATCGGCTACTTGCCAAACAGGAACCGTAACCAAAGTAGATACCATCGGCGACAAAGCGTATTATTACACACTGGCCATGACCACCAATGAAAAGACAGTGAGCTGTCCCATCATGAATGCCAACGGCGAGGTACTGGGACTGATTCAGAAAAACGCATCGGATGAAACCAAGGAAAGTTATGCCATCGGAGCAACATACGGTGCCTTACTGAACATTACCGCCCTTTCCTTGAACGATATGTCGCTGAGCAAAATCGGCATCCGAAAAGGATTGCCCGATACCGAAGATCAAGCCCTGGTATATCTGTTCATGGCAGCCTCACAACAAACCCGGGAGGATCATCTGGCCACTCTGAACGACTTCTTGGAGCAATATCCCAACAGCGCAGAGGGATACGTACGCCGTGCCAATGCCTATATAGAAACGGACGACAATGAGCAGAATGCCATGGCAGACAAGGATCTGAAAAAAGCACTGGAAGTAACTGCCAACAAAGGAGAGACGCAATATAATATTGCCAAATTAATGTATTCGTACGCCCTCTCCTTGGGCGACAAAGCTCCTTACGGAGATTGGGGATATGACAAAGCGCTTTCTAGTATCGAAGATGCTATACAGACCGACAACCAGCCCATCTACATACAATTGAAAGGCGACATCCTGTTTGCCATGGAAAAATATTCCGAGGCATACACCGCCTACGAGAAAGTAAACCAGTCGCCCATAGCCTCGGCCGCCACCTTCTATTCGGCCGCCAAGACCAAACAGCTGATTGAGGGAACAGACATGAACGAGGTAGTCGCACTGATGGACAGCGCCGTGGCACGTTTCACCAAACCCTACCTGTCAGAATCCGCACCTTACTTCTACGAACGAGCGGAAATCAAAGCCCAAATGGGGAAATACCGTGAGGCCGTGATGGACTATGACGCCTTTTATGATGCCATCGGCGGACGGGTGACAGCAACTTTCTATCTGCAACGCGAACAGGCGGAAATACAATGCAGAATGTACCAACAGGCCATCAACGACATGGAAAAAGCAGTGGAAATGGCTCCCGAAGATGTAACGATGTGGGTGGAAAAAGGCTCAGTACACCTACGCGTCGGACAACACAACGAAGCGATAGAAGCATTGAACAAGGCAATCGCCTTAGACCCGAACACCGCTGCCGCATATCGCATGCTGGGATACTGCCAAGTGCAATTAAAACAAAACAAAGAGGCATGCGCCAATTTTGCCAAAGCTAAAGAACTGGGCGACGAAGTGGTAGACGGATTGATACAAAAATATTGCAAATAACCCACAACGAACTCCGGCGCAAGCCCACGAGGCCGCATTAAAAGCAGAAACTGCTTTCGCCAGCCATAAAAGAACCATGTCATTACTCAAAACAAAAGGTGACATGGTTCTTTTTATTCCTTAGCCATAAGAGCTACCGCCGCCGGCAAGCATCAACGGGCCGATACACGCAAGATCAACACCCGTTTTGTCCGTTCCGTTATCCGAAAACGATTATCACTGCGCTCACCTACCAACCATACGATTTCACCACCGGAACAAACCACATATTGATTCTCCTTCTGAAACAAAGAGAACTTGCGGTCGGTCAGGTAATCGCTTACATTCTTCCTCCCTTTCATGCCAAACGGAACAAACTTATCACCTTTCCTCCACTTGCGTATCATGAGCGGCTGCTCCAGTTTATCCGCATCCAGACAAGCAATATCTCTATCTTTTGGTATGACAAAGTCAGAAGTTATATCCACCCTCTCCACCGAAAGCATAGGAGCCTCTTCCAAACACTCCATATCTTCGCGTTTCCTTTCCTGGATAATCAGTTCCTCCCTGTCGCGCAACACTTCCCAACCGGCAGAAACAAACCTCTTCCCCGACTGTGCGGACAAACTGCGGAACACATCGCCCACCTGAACAGAATTGAAGCCCAAGGGATGAAGCAATTCAAACAACAGAGCCGCCGGTGCGACCTCCTCCATCAGGCGGGGAATCAGAATACGGCCGGCATCCACCATCACCCGCCTTCTGCCCGCCTCTATTTCCTTATTATATATGGCCGCTACATCGGCCAAGCGCCTTGCGGTTCCGGCTATGCTCTCGCTGACCGACGGATTCAACTCGCGCAGCAGGGGAAGAATATTCAGACGAATCTTATTGCGCATACATTCATCCTGCAAATTGGTGCTGTCCGTCACATAATCCTGATGCAAACCATGCAGATAGTCTAAAATATCCCGACGGCTCACCTCCAGCAACGGGCGCGCAATGTAGCCATTCAGCGGACTGATTCCCTTCAGTCCGTTGATGCCGGTGCCACGCACCAGGTTCAGTAACAAAGTTTCCACGCTGTCATCTCGATGATGGGCCACGGCCACAACAGCCATCTCCCTCTCCTTGCGCAACCGCCCGAACCAATCATAACGCATCTCACGGGCAGCCATCTCAATAGAGACATGATGCTGCGAAGCGTAGCCTACCGTATCAAAATGAATGACATGCAGAACTACTCCTAATCCTTCACACAGCCTACGGACAAAATCTTCATCCCTGTCAGATTCCTCACCGCGCAAATGAAAATTACAATGAGCCGCCTCACAGCGATATCCCAAAGCAAGCAACACACGCAACAACGCTACAGAATCAGCTCCTCCGCTTAGCGCCACCAACACCTTGTCGTGCAAGGTGAAAAGCCCCTTTTCGTCTATATATTTCCGAATATTCCAATGAAACATGACACAAAGATAAACGTTCTGACAGAGAAATACAAAGAGTCTGGTTATTATTTAAAAACAATCTAAATACTTTGCACACTTGCAAGCAATAGTTTATCTTTGCAGAAAAATAGAAAATACAATGCGTTTATCCGAATTAAACACTGGTGAAAGAGGCGTAATAGTCAAGGTATTAGGTCACGGAGGATTCCGCAAGCGGATCGTCGAGATGGGCTTTATCAAAGGAACAACGGTAGAAGTCGTGTTGAATGCTCCCTTGAAAGATCCCATCAAATATCGGTTGCTTGGTTATGAAATCTCTCTCCGCCGACAAGAAGCAGCCAGAATCGAAGTAGTAAGCGAACAGGAAGCACGCAGCATGCAGAATCCTTACCATGGCTCTATAACAGAAGATGTTCCCGTGTCCGAATCCGAGTTGGTGGCTTTAGCAAAGGGCAAACGCCGGACCATCAATGTGGCGCTGGTAGGCAACCCCAACTGCGGAAAGACTTCGCTGTTCAACATCGCATCTGGCGGTCACGAACATGTGGGCAATTACAGTGGTGTGACCGTGGATGCCAAAGAAGGCTTCTTTGAGTTCCAAGGTTATCATTTCCGTATCGTCGACCTGCCCGGCACATATTCCCTTTCGACCTATACCCCCGAGGAGCTTTATGTGCGCAAACATATCATTGAAGAGACGCCGGACGTCATCATCAACATAGTAGACTCTTCCAATCTGGAACGCAATTTCTACCTCACCACCCAGCTGATCGACATGAATGTACGCATGGTCATTGCGCTAAACATGTATGACGAGTTGGAGGCCAGCGGCAACAAACTGAACCACATCCAGCTAAGCCAACTGACAGGAGTACCTATGGTGCCTACGATTTGCCGTCGTGGCGAAGGCATAGACAAGCTGTTCCATGTCGTCATAGGCATTTACGAAGGAAGCGATTTCCTGTCGACAAAAGGCGAAATACGGTCCGGCATCCTGAAAGATCTCAAGGACTGGCACAAAACCTACGTGCCCGACCATGAATTCGGCAGCCATAAAGAGGAAGAAAGCATCCGCCCCCGGGGATACATGCGCCATATCCACATCAACCATGGTCCCGAACTGGAACGCAGCATTGAAGAAGTGAAGAAAGCGATCAGCCAGAACGAAAACATACGGCACAAGTATTCCACCCGCTTCTTGTCCATCAAACTGCTGGAAAACGACACGGAAATCGAGAACTTCGTTGCCACACTTCCCAACGGACGCGACATCATAGCCCTACGCGACAAAGAGACACAGCGCATTCGCAAGGTGATGAACGAAGACAGCGAACAGGCCATTACAGATGCAAAATACGGCTTCATTACCGGAGCCTTAAAAGAAACGTTCACAGACAATCATCAGGAAAAAGAACAGACTACGCGTGTGATAGACAACATTGTGACACACCGCATCTGGGGATATCCCATCTTTTTCCTTTTCCTTTATATCATGTTCGAGAGCACCTTTGTCTTGGGCAACTATCCCATGCAAGGCATAGAATGGCTGGTAGACCAGCTAGGCAACCTGATACGTAGCCACATGGCCGAAGGTCCTCTGAAAGATCTGCTGGTAGACGGAATCATAGGCGGAGTAGGCGGAGTCATCGTTTTTCTTCCGAACATCCTTATCCTCTATTTTTTCATCTCGCTGCTTGAAGACTCGGGCTACATGGCACGCGCCGCCTTCATCATGGATAAAATCATGCACCGAATGGGTCTGCACGGCAAATCCTTCATACCGCTGATCATGGGATTCGGTTGCAATGTACCCGCCATCATGGCCACACGCACCATAGAAGACCGGAAATCCCGACTAATAACCATGTTGGTAAATCCCCTGATGTCTTGCAGCGCACGCCTCCCCATTTATCTAGTAATGATAGGTGCCTTTTTTCCCGAATGCGCCAGTTTCATGTTGCTATGCATCTATACGGCCGGCATTCTACTGGCAGTAGCGATGGCACGCATCTTCAGCAAATTTTTGGTGAAAGGAGAAGATACCCCGTTTGTAATGGAACTTCCGCCTTACCGTATGCCGACGTCAAAAAGCATCTTACGCCACACATGGGAGAAAGGAGCACAATACCTAAAGAAAATGGGAGGAATCATCATGGTAGCTTCCATTCTCATCTGGTTTCTCGGATATTACCCACATCATGACGCATACCCAAGTGCAGCCGAGCAACAAGAGAACTCATACATCGGACAAATAGGCAAAGCAATAGAACCGGTCATCAAGCCATTGGGATTCGATTGGAAACTGGGTATCGGACTTGTTTCGGGCATTGGAGCCAAAGAATTGGTGGTAAGCACACTGGGAGTATTATACACAAATGAAGAGAATGTGGAAAACGTGAATCTTTCCGAGCGCATTCCCATCACTTCGCTGGTGGCACTAGGATACATGCTGTTCGTACTGATTTACTTCCCCTGTATTGCCACCTTCGCCGCCATCAAACAGGAATCCGGCAGCTGGAAATGGGCTATCTTCACAGCAATATACACCACAGGATTGGCTTGGCTGGTTTCATTTATCGTATTCCAAACCGGAAATATCATCCTTTCATGAACCTAACGCAAACTTCTTTGTTTATCGTATATGGAAATACAACAAATCATAGTTATTGCGATCGTATGCTTCTGCTCTGTATGGGCAGGCATACGTATCTTCCTGTCTTTCAAACGCATAAAAGGCGACAACAATCCTTGTGAATGCTGCATTTCGGAATGTGGCATGAAGTCCATACAACATCCAAAAAGGTGCGATGCAAAAAAAAACAAGAGAAAAGAGAAAAAAAATAGCAAAACATTTGCAGATTCAAAAAAAAGCAGTACCTTTGCAACCGCAATCGAGAAACAAAGATTGCTAACGACAAGGTTCCTTGGATGAGTGGCTTAGTCAGCGGTCTGCAAAACCGTGTACGGCGGTTCGAATCCGCCAGGAACCTC
>CAMWGU010000054.1 GCA_947173895.1 uncultured Bacteroides sp.
TGGAACATGCCATAGATTGCACTACCCCCATAGACTATGAACAGCTATATGCCCAGCTTAAGGCAGAGCTTCTGTCCGGCGAGCGCAGTTGGTTTAATAAAGAGGAGGAAGAGGCTGTTCAGCGAAACAATGCCTTGTTTTACAAGCATGTGCCTGAAGAGGAGGTGTTCCGCCTTTGCTTCCGCTTTGCCACGGAGGCGGACAGCCCACAGGAAGTGCAAGCACTTTCCGCCACCCAACTATTCGAGCGCATGAAGGCCGCTCATCCTTCGGCCATGCGCGGCATGACCGCCTACAGCCTGAGCCGCATCCTGCCCCAGCTGGGCGAGCGGGTGCATACGTCCAAGGGGAATGTGTATCGGGTGGTGGCAAACAGATAAGCAGGGAGCTGTTGTGAAGTTCTTCCTATTCGGATTGACTATATATTGTGTGTATAAAGGAAATGGATACCAACCGGAAATATCCGCTGACCCGTAAACGGTATAGGCCAAATGCTCCGGACCCCTCTTCACTCCCCCGGATCTCTCAACAAGTTTAGTAACCTTCTGCGTATGCGGCCGATATCAACAGCCGCTTCCCAGCTTACCGTATGCGTAAATATGTGGTTTACATTACGGCCGGAAAAGCGTGCCGGGTGTGGGAGGTCTGACCTCTTGCTCCGTTTGACAGGATTTCATTAGTTTATGCCCGAATCGTATTTGTCTTTGTGCGCTGAAGTTGCCATCTTTGTTGTGTTCATTTAAACTTAATTTCTATGAAAACAATAGTTCGTTTCTTGGCTGTGGCAGCTTCCGCAGCTTGCATCTGTTCCTGTACAGATGTTGCCGATGTTCGTCCGTCGTCACAAACTCCGGCCGGTGCACGCAGCGTTTCGGGTGCCGATGTATTCCTCCAGTGGGATAATGAAGAACAGACCATTGACGGCTTTGGCGTAGCCCAGGCCGGCTGGTCCGATTATTTGTATGCCCATCGCAAGCGTGATGAAATCATGGATGTGATGTTCGGGCAGGACGGCCTCCGGCTCAGTATCCTCAGGGGTGAGGTGTTTCCCCATTACGATGAGGCCACGTTCAATATGGACGAGGACATCAACCTGTCTTTGGACGATCCTTTTTTCGACATCGACTTCAATCGCGATGAGAACCGCGTGGCCGAAGGCGTGGCCCAGCGCAACGGCCAGCTGTGGATAATGAAAAAAGCGAAACAGGAGTACGGGGTCGATAAACTGATTTTTTCCACTTGGTCCGCTCCGGCTTACATGAAGAGTAACGGCAATACTTCGCAAGGTTCGTTGAAGCGCGACTGTTACCAGGCTTTTGCCGATTACCTCTCCAACTTTTGCGATGCCTATGCCGCCGCAGGCTTGCCTGTCTATGCCATTTCTCCGGCCAATGAGCCCGAATATGCGGCCAGTTGGAATTCCTGCCTTTGGCTTCCCGGCACTACCACGCTGGGCCCGTTCATTGTGAACAACCTGGGACCCAAGTTGCGCCAGACTCACCCCGAAACCCGGATTATCTTTGGCGAGAATGCCCAGTGGACAGGCATTCTGGGCTTTGTGATGGGCAGCAAGAACTACGTGCGCGACATCCTGAACCTGAATACCAAGATTACCAACTTTCCTGTCATTGCCGCCGGCCATGGCTATGTGGACCCAGTGACAAAGAAAGACCCTGCCATCGAACCGTTTGACAAGGCTGAGTCGAAGGGGATTCCCGTATGGCTGACCGAAATCAGCGATCCTACGGAAAGCTATGACGCCACCATGACCAGCGGTCTGAAATGGGCGGAGAAATTCCACCGTTTCTTGTGTGAGGCCAATACCGGAGCCATTGTGTGGTGGGCAGGCGCATTGCCCGATGGCGGCACCACCGAAGGGCTGATTAATATAGACAAGAACCGTGTAGATTATGAAGTGACCAAGCGTTGCGAGGTGTTTGGCAACTTCTCCCGTTACATCCCGGTGGGCAGCAAGCGCATCTCGGCGCAATACACTCCGGGGCAAGGCTATATGGTGTCAGGCTATAAATATGGCGAAAACCATTATACGGCTGTAGCCATCAATCCTTTGGACAGCGAAGTGGTCATTTCGCTGGCATTGGAAAATGCACAGGTTTCCGGTGCCCTTCAAGGTTATGTCACCGACGATACCCGCAAGTGGGAAGCCGTTGAGGCCATTCAGCCTGCCGATGGCGTTTATACACTGGTCCTGCCTGCCCGTAGCGTGGTTTCCTATACGGGCGTGGCGCAATAACCGTCCGGCATAGTTAGGACAACGCAAGTAGCCTGCCTTTGGTGAACTCCACACCAATGGCAGGCTTCTTTGTGTTTTCTTTGTTCGTTTCATCCTGTTACATAAGGCTTTTCTTCCTAATGGTTAATCCTTTTCATACGGCTAAGTTTATCTCCATAAGCCTTTGGAGTTATCTCCAAAGCGCTTGGGAGATAGTATGTATAGGTAAGAAACCCCTTAGCTATATGGCAGAACAGGCTTAGGGATATAAGTGCGGCCTTTTAAGGTTGGACATAAGGTGGTATAGCCATTCTTTTTGGGAGGAGGTTTGTCCGGCACGTATCGTTTCTTCTGCATGGTATACCTTATTATATATGTATATAGCGTGGCGTGGCTTTATAAGACGATTGGCGGATGAACTTTTTTTGATATTGATTAGATTTCATTATTTAATGCTTGGATTGTATTTGTTCTTGCAGGGCTAAGTTGCCAACTTTGCAGTGTTAATTTTAAATTTTATTTTTTATGAGAACAAAAACATTATTATTCTTTTTCGCTGTGTTAGCGTTTGTGAGTTGTACAAATTGCAATGAAGTATTATATAATGCTTTGTGGCTAAAGACAAATGCTGTGAGTCTGATATCTTTTTAATTACTTAAATACAAACTAATTTATGAAACAAATTGCATTTACATGGTTGCTGTGCATATTTAGTATATGTGCGTATGCCCAGCAAATCACTGTTTCAGGAACAGTGACGGATGCGGATGATAATCCGTTGATTGGTGCGGCCGTCGTGGTGGTAGGAACTACGGATGGCGTGATTACCGATTTTGATGGTAAATATACCATTAAGGCTAATTCCGGTCAATCTTTGAAGTTTACTTATGTGGGCTATCAGGAACAAGTCGTTAAGGTTGATGGACGTAGTGTGATTAATGTGAAATTGTTGGAAGGTGAATTGCTGGATGAAGTGGTGGTTATCGGTTACGGTACTGTAAAGAAAAGCCATTTGACTGGTGCTGTTTCTTCTGTTTCAGGAAAAGAATTGCAAGCTAGTGTGGCACGTAGTGCTTCTTCAGCTTTGCAGGGACGTATCGCCGGTGTCACGGTGTCTGCTGCTAATGGTCAGCCGGGTGAAGGCTTAAATATTAATATTCGTGGTATCAGTTCATTAAGTGCCACCAGTCCTCTTTATGTGATTGATGGTGTGTATGGTGACATTAATATGGTGGATCCTGCTGATATTCAGTCTATCGAAGTGTTGAAGGATGCTTCTGCTGCTGCTATCTATGGATCGCGTGCGGCTAATGGCGTTGTGCTGATTACAACCAAGGGAGGCCGTGTGGAAACTCCTACTCGTGTGACGGTGGATGCTTATACGGGTGTGCAGATGGTAGCCAAATATATTGATGTGATGGATGGCGACCAGCTTCGTGAGTTGGCAAAAACAACAGGTTTCAGTTCTGCAGAAGGATTGTTGAACTGGACGGGAGGTGCCGGAACGGATTGGCAGAAAGAACTTTATAAGTCTGCCATGGTAAGTAAAGTGGGATTGAATGTCTCTGGTGGTAACAAAACATCTACTTATAATGTTTCAGGAAGTTACTTGAATCAGGATGGTATCGTGAATACCACTGGTTATGAGGCATGGAATATCCGTTCTAAAAATACATTTTCTTTCTTTAACAATCATGTACGTATGGGGTCTACGGTGATGTTGAAGTTCTATAAGAAGAATTATGAAGATGTGTCTTATACATCAGCTTTGACCGCAGTACCAATGTGGAAGGTTTATGAAGAGGATGGCTCTTGGGGCGTTGCACCTGAATGGACTAGAGGTGATAATCCGGTAGGTTGGACAGAGGCTTACGATTATCAGAAGCATGGCATTGATATTTTGTTGAATGGTTATGCGGAAGTGGATTTGGGCTTGAAGGGCTTGAAGTATAAATTCAATGTGGGTATTAACAAATATACAAGGCGCAATTATTCTTATTGTGTTCCTTATTATTTCAGTTCTACTTCACAAAAGGATAAAGCGGAATTGTCTGAAAGCACGAATTGGGAAAATGATTGGTTGATAGAAAACACACTTCACTATGACAATACTTTTGGACAACACACAGTGTCGGCTTTGCTTGGTTATTCAGCACAGCGTAATAATGCTCGTGGCTTTGGTGCAGGACGTAAGGATTTTCCCGAAGGCTTCGCGGTAATTGATGCGGGTTCTGTCACTTCGCAAAGTACATCGGGTAGTGCATGGGCTAATACGATGGTTTCTATGTTTGGTCGTGTAATGTATTCGTATGCAGATCGCTATATGTTTTCAGCATCTATCCGTCGTGATGGTTCTTCTAAGTTTGCGGATGGCAACCGTTGGGGAACATTCCCTTCTGTCTCTTTGGGATGGAATGTGATGAACGAGGATTTCTTTGAAAGCATTAAGCCAACCATGAATGAGTTGAAAATACGTGCCAGTTACGGTGTGCTGGGTAATTTGAGCGGAATAGGCAATTATGCTACTCAGTCTATTGTGTACAAAGGAATGAATAATGTGATGGGTACAAACCTTTGGGAAGGTGCCATTACAGGTAAACAATGGATTTCTCCTGTGAATGTGACTTGGGAAAAGACCAAGACTCTGAACTTGGGTGTTGACTTTGCTTTCTTGAATAATAAATTGAGTGTGAGTGCCGATTATTTTGTTCAGAAAACAGAAGATATGTTGTTGTCTATGCCGCAATCACTAAGCTTTGGTTTAAGTGGTAATCCTACGGTCAATGCCGGTACGGTGGAAAATAAAGGATTTGAACTTTCGCTGAATCATCGTAATAATGTGGGTGATTTGTATTATCATGTAGGTGTTAATGCAACTTTTATAAAGAATGAATTGACAAAAGTAAATGGTAGCCGTGATGAATGGCAGGGCTTTAACCCTCATGCAAAGGGAACGATTACTTATGCCAAGACCGGTTATCCTATAGGTTATTTTAATCTGATAAAAACGGATGGAGTATTCCAAAGCCAGCAAGAGATAGATGCGTATGTAGATAAGAATGGTAACAAGATTCAGCCTAATGCTCAACCGGGTGATTTACGTTTTGTAGATTACAATCAGGATGGTGTGATTGATAACAATGACCGCCAGGATGTAGGCTCTGCTTTCCCAAAAGTGAATTTGGGTATTAACTTGGGCGTGGAATGGAAAGGACTGGATTTGAATATGTTCTTTGATGGTAATTTCGGTAATAAGATTTACAACGCCCAGTATTATACCACAGTGTATAATGAAGGTGCTGGGAACCAATATGCAGAACGCCTGAATAGTTGGACAGAGAATAATCATTCTAATATACCTCGTTGTTTGTTTGGTACCAGTGACCCTAATGGAACAAACTGGGGATATACTGATCGTTGGTTAGAGAATGGCTCGTATTTACGTTTGAAAACTTTGGAATTGGGATATACTCTTCCTAAAGTATGGGTTTCTAAAGCCGGTTTGCAGAATATACGTTTATACACAGCAATGGAGAATCTATTTACTATTACTAAATATAAAGGATATACTCCTGACCTAGGTATGGTGGATGCAGATGGTGCCGGAACATCAGGAGGATCAGGTGTGATGACTCGTGGTTGTGATGATGGCCGTTATCCGATGGCACGTACTATTACATTCGGTTTACAAGTGAACTTTTAATCAGAACAAAAGTAATATTACAGAAACATGAAAAAGAATTTTATAAAATATATGGCTACGTTGGCTTTTGTGCCAATGTTGTTTTCTTCTTGTAGTGATGACTTCTTGAATGAAATAGACCCTAATCATCAGACACCCGTTACTTTTTGGACATCCGAAGAAAATGTAATGAAAGGATTGTCCGCAGTTTATAATCCTTTCCGTCGTATGACCAGTGGATATTACGGTGGACTAGAAGGTATCATGCACCTACAGATGCGTGGGGATGACCTTTATCCTACTCGTGGTGAGGAACCATATATCTGGGAGTATTTGTCGTTTGTTAATACAACGAATACGAAAGATTTGAGCTGGGGAAATATCTATGAAGGCATTCAGATGGCAAATGAGTTTATCTATCGCGCGGCTGAAGTTGATATGGATCAGACCAAGCGTGAACAAATGATAGGTGAGGCTTATTTCTTGCGTGGATTCTGGTATTTCCGTTTGCGTACTGATTATCGTGATGCGGTTATTCGTACTCTTCCTCAAGATGCAGATCCGGAAACTCATGGCTTATCTAGTGGTGAGGAAGTGCTCGAACAAGCAATTTCGGATTTTAAAGAAGCTAAACAGCGTCTGCCTAAACTTCGTTCAAGTGATGAAAATGGACGTGTGACTCAAGGTGCTGCTATTGCTATGTTGGGTAAGGCCTATATATGGAAAGGGGATTTTCAGTCGGCCAAGGCAGAATTTGAATCTATTATGAATGGTTATGGCTATGATTTGACTCAAAAGTATGAGGATAACTTCCGTGATGATACAGAATTTAATGCCGAGTCTATTTGGGAAATTAATTACGATGCGAAAGGAAACACAGGTGACTCATGGGGAAATGGTACGAGTGATGATTCCTTTATGGGGAATAATTTGGCTCACTACTTCGGCCCGTCATTGAATGGTGATAAAATAGGTGGTGGTTGGTACAAGATGCAACCTTCTCCTTACCTGATAAAAGAATTTATTTCAGAACCTCGTCCGGAAGGTTCGGATTCTAAATGGGACAAGCGTATGTACACAACTTGTTTCTTTAAGTATTCTGATTTCAACGATGTGAAGGCGGATGAAAAATTCTATGGCGACAAGATTGAGTTTGATGATATGTTCAAGTGGACAGCACTTCCAGAGGGTAGTGGAAAATACGGCATTGCCAGAGGATACGCGCCTGCTTATCCGGTGATAGAAGGAACCAAAGGACGTTTCTTGATGAAGAAATTTGCAACTTGGTGGTGTCCTACAGGATGTACCATGTATTATAATGATGGTGCCCGTATAAACAATTTGCGTATTATGCGTTTTGCTGAAGTGTTGTTGCTCCATGCGGAGGCTTGTTTGGAAACAGGTGATGAAAGCGGTGCGATGAGGGATATCAACCGTATCCGCGTGCGTGCCGGATTACCAGAAAAGACTTTGAGTGGAAAAGATGCTATCATGGCCGAACTCCAAAAGCAGAAATTGTTGGAATTTGCCGGAGAGAATATACGTTGGGATGATATGGTTCGTTGGTATGGAAAAGAGCCTGCTCAACTGAAAGCTATCATGCACGAACGTAAAACAGATTCAGAACGTTACGAATTGATTTATGAGAAAGATGCAGACGGCAAAGATGTCTTGGTCGGGTATGAAGCAACTGGAGAAATTTATGATACACAAGGATTTGATCATTTTGAAGCTAAATTCTTGTATTTCCCAATACCTCAGGCTGAGGTGGATGCCAATCTGAATTTGGAACAGAAGGCAGAATGGAGATAACGATAATCTAGTATAATGGGAAGAGGAAGAAATCATTTCTTCAGGAAGATGTTTTTCTTCCTCTTCTTTTTAATAGGAAAAATAGCGATGAAAAATATAGAACTTTATTTGTGTTCTTTCCTGATTATGGTATGCTTGTTTGTATCATGTAGTGATGAAAATCTGGATTGTACTCGGGCAATGCAAGATATACAGAATCAGATGAAAGAAAGTGATTTATTGAAATCAGTGGTTAAAGAGGATAATCAATATGTGTTTTTGTTTGAGACTAATAAGATAACTATTCCGACAGAACTGGTGGAAAGTGTAGATACAGATGTGGAAAACTGGAAATCGACTTTGACGCTTGTCAATGGAAGTACCTATATCATACCATTCTTAGGCACTTCGATTGACAAATTGGTATTGAGCTCTACTGTCAATCCTTCCGGTTGTAATCCGTTATCTGCCAATGTGGTGTTGAAGTTACCCGTGTTAGGACGCATCAAATTGATAGTACATAGTAAACCAGGAAGGCATACGCCGGATGTTGAATATACGTTTAAAGAGATAGGAATGAAACAGACAATTCCGGTTTTGGGACTTTATCCGAATTATGATAATCAGGTAACATTGGTTTATCTGGATTTGCAGGGAAATATACGTGCCAGTTCAGATTTGCGTATTCGTACAGAAGCATTGGCAAACAGGCGTTTGCCTAAAGATATTAGGGTAGTAGTTGCTGATTATGAACATATGGAACCGGGCATGAACTTAGTAAATTCTCCGGGTCAGGATGAAACAGATACGTCTATTCCTTATATGGTAGATGCTGATGGAGAAATACGTTGGATTATTGATTGGGAGAAATCAGACGAACATCGTTATATTGGTATTGGATGTGGGTTGATACGAATGCAAAACGGGAATTATATGACAGGAGACGGAAATCACCATCGTATGGTAGAAGTGGATATGATGGGCAATACGATTCATAATTGGGATATGCTGGAAAGGGGATATACTGTACATCATGCTATTTCGCAAGACAAGAAAGGGAATATATTGGCGACTGTCAGTAAAACCTCTGCTAAGATTGCAAGTGGAAAAGATGTAAGAATCAATGATTTCATTATTATGATGGATCCGGAGAAAGGGGAAATCATTAAGGAATGGGATTTGGTGAATATGTTGGATTCAACTCGTTATGGTATGACTGACTATAGCATAACATCGGATCCTTATGGACAAAGTGCTTCAAATTGGGCACACAATAATGGTATATTGGAATGGGGGGATGATTATTTGGCTACTGCACGTTATCAAGGCATATTTAAGTTTAACAAGGCTGGAGGTATAGAATGGATTATTTCACCACACAAATATTGGCGTGATGGATATTTGAAATTGTTGTTAAATCCACTTCATGCGGACGGTACTCCCATTACTGACCCGGAAGTGATAGCAGGAACGAAGAATTGCGATGATTTTGAATGGCCTTGGGGATGTCATACGGCGGTTCCGTTACCGAATGGACATATCTTTTATTTTAATAATGGATATGGACGAAACTTTCAGTTTAACTTTAAAGACAGGAACTCATTTTATACTTGTGGCGTGGAATACGAGATAGATGAAGTGAATCGTACCGTGCGTCAAGTTTGGCAGTATGGCAAAGAACGCGGTTATGAATATTTTACGCCTGCTCGTTCTGGAGTACAGTTTTTGGAGCAGACTGGTAATCGGCTGATTTGTCCGGGAATGATGAATACGCTTAGTAATGGAAAAGTTGGAGCACGGGTGACGGAAGTTGACCCAAAAACGCAGAATGTGGTTTTTGAATTGGAACTGGAGGATGCGATATATCAACGTGTTTATCGTATGCCTCTTTATCCGGACAATCAGTGATAGTATTGGACAGGATATGTTTGTTTTTTGATAGAATAGTATTAGTTCGGTCTTGGGAATATCATTATTTTTGTTCAGAAAGATAAATTGATGACAATGAATATGAGGAAACAGAATATGAACGAATGTTTCAATAAGCGATTGGACGTATTGCGCCAACGCCACGAAGCGTTGTTGCAGCGTCCCAACGAGATGCAGGAAGAAACGAACGGCATCTTCCGGCGT
This sequence comes from uncultured Bacteroides sp., assembly GCA_947173895.1. Lineage (GTDB taxonomy): Bacteria > Bacteroidota > Bacteroidia > Bacteroidales > Bacteroidaceae > Phocaeicola. The sequence goes on from CAMWGU010000054.1 coordinate 9,840, forward strand.
TATGTCCACCCCGTATTGACGCGCGACCACATCCCTCTTGAGTGGCGTTACGATTTCAATCCGGCTACCAACCCTTATTGCATGGAGCGAATCGGGGTGAATGCCACCATGAACAGCGGTGCCATCAAGTGGAAAGGGAAATACGTGCTGGTGGTGCGTGTGGAGGGGGCAGACCGCAAGTCGTTTTTTGCTATAGCCGAAAGCCCTAACGGCATAGATAATTTCCGCTTCTGGAAACGTCCGCTGGCATTGCCCGATACGGACCCGGCAGAGACCAATGTATATGACATGCGCCTCACCGCCCACGAGGACGGATGGATATATGGCATCTTTTGCAGCGAACGCCATGACGACACGGCACCGGCAGGCGACTTATCGTCGGCTGTGGCAAAGGCGGGAATCGTGCGTACACGGAACATGGTGGACTGGGAACGGCTGCCCGACCTGAAGGCAGCAAGCCAGCAACGCAACGTGGTGCTGCATCCCGAATTTGTAAACGGGAAATATGCGCTCTACACACGCCCGCAGGATGACTTTATCAATGCCGGAAACGGAGGGGGAATAGGCTGGGCGCTGATAGACGACATCACCCGGGCGGAGGTGAAGGAGGAATACATCATCAACCATCGCCACTATCACACCATCAAGGAGGTGAAGAACGGGGAGGGGCCGCACCCCATACGCACGCCTCAAGGTTGGCTGCACTTGGCACACGGGGTGAGGGGATGTGCTGCCGGGCTGCGCTATGTGCTTTATCTGTATATGACTGCCCTGGACGAACCGTGGCGCGTCATTGCCGAGCCGGCAGGATACCTGCTGGCACCCTTGGCCGATGAAAGGGTGGGTGATGTGTCGAACGTGCTCTTCTCGAACGGATGGCTGGCCGACGATGATGGCAAGGTGTACATCTATTATGCATCGAGCGACACGCGGATGCACGTGGCCACCTCTACGGTGGACCGCCTGGTGGACTACTGCTTGCACACACCGGCCGACGGCTTGTGTTCGGCAGCTTCGGTGAAGGCCATCAATGAACTGATAGACAAGAATGAAGCATGGATATAGTCGTTTTAACATAGAGCTGGTAGGTTTTTTAGGAGAAAGATTTGTAACTTTGGGGAAGGAAAAGGCGTGCGGGGAGACCCGTACGCCGCCCTTTCTTAAAAAGGAAATAACATGTTAACTAACTGTCAAAATACTGATTTATGAAACTACACATTGTGGACGTCCTTATTATTTGTGCTTATCTGGTGGTCATTGTCGCTATCGGATTGGTTCTGAAAAAGAAGGCGTCAAAGAATATGGATTCTTATTTCCTGGGCGGCAAGTCGCTGCCGTTTTATATGCTGGGGCTTTCGAACGCTTCGGGCATGTTCGACATCACCGGGACCATGCTGATGGTTTATTGGGCTTTTGCCTACGGGTTCAAGAGCTTGTGGATCCCCTGGTTGTGGCCGGTGTTCAACCAGATTTTTCTGATGGTCTATCTGTCGGTGTGGCTTCGCCGGAGCAATGTGCTGACGGGAGCCGAATGGATAAAGACCCGTTTCGGGCAGGGAAGGGGGGCTACACTGTCGCACACCATTGTGGTGGTGTTTGCGTTGCTCAGCGTGCTGGGCTTCCTGAGCTACGGGTTTATCGGCATCGGCAAGTTCATGGAGATTTTCTTTCCTTGGGAGGTGGTGTCGCAGTATGTGCCCTGGGACATTCCGGCGCAGTATGTGCCCCATTTCTACGGCATCTTCTTTACGGCCATCGCCACCTTTTATGTGATGCTGGGCGGCATGCTCAGCATTGTGTGGACGGATGTGGTGCAGTTTGTCATCATGACGGTGGCGGGCGTGGTGATAGCCGTTATCGGCATGAACATGGTGGCACCCGAAATAATACGCGAGTTTGTGCCCGCAGGATGGGAGACACCTTTCTTCGGCTGGACGCTGGACATTGACTGGAGCGGGCGGATGAGCCTGCTGACAGAGCGCATGGCAGACGAGCCGTATAGCCTGATAGGCATCTTTGTGATGATGGCGTTGCTGAAAGGCGTCTTTATGAGTATGGCAGGGCCTGCCCCGAATTATGACATGCAGAAGATTCTGTCGTGCAAGTCGCCCAAGGAGGCGGCGCTGATGAGCGGATCGGTGCCGGTCATTCTGCTGATTCCGCGTTACCTGATGATCATGGGGTTTGCCCTGCTGGCCATTTACTTCTTCAAGGAGGATGGCGGACTGGCGCAGCTCGCCGCCACGAATACGGACTTCGAGACCATCCTGCCCCATCTCATCACGAAGTATGTGCCGGTGGGGCTGGCAGGCTTGCTGCTGGCGGGGCTGCTGTCGGCATTCATGTCCACGTTTGCCTCTACGGTGAACGCGGCGCCGGCCTATGTGGTGAACGACATTTACCTGAAGTATATCAATCCGGGCGCGCCGGTCAGGACGCAGATAAGGGCCAGCTACCTGATTTCGGTGCTGGTGGTGGTCATCAGTACGGTGATGGGCTTCTTCCTGAAAGACATCAATGAGATATTCCAATGGATTGTGGGCGCGCTGTTCGGCGGATACATTGCCGCCAATGTGCTGAAGTGGCACTGGTGGCGATTCAACGGCGAGGGCTATTTCTGGGGGATGGCTTCGGGCGTGGCGGCTGCCATTGTGATGAAGTTCACGGTGCCCGATGCGCTGGTGCTCTATTTCTTTCCCGTGCTGTTCGGCATTTCGCTGGCAGGGTGCATTGTGGGCACTTATTCGGCACCTCCCACCGACGAGGAGACACTGGTGAATTTCTACATCCGGGTGCGTCCGTGGGGATGGTGGAAACCGGTGGCCGACAAGGCGCGGGCACGCTATCCGCAGGTGACGCGGAACAGTCATTTCAAGCGCGACATGTTCAATGTGGCGGTGGGCATCGTATGGCAGTGCTGCCTCACCGTTGTGCCCATGTACCTGGTGGTGCGTGACACCAGGGGATTCATCGTGTCGGCTTTGTTGCTGGTGGTTACTACGGTGGTGCTGAAATATACCTGGTACAGGCCGCTGTGCAAAGAGGAGAAAGAATATGATAAGTTGATGAAGCGCATCGGAATGGAATAAGGGAAGTAAAGTTTATTAAATAGACATCGGCGATTCGGGAGGTTTCTCCTATTTTAATAGTATTGTTAAACAAAACATTTATTTACTATGAAACATTATTCATTTTTAATTTTGCTGAGTTTATATTTGCTCTCTTGTACAAGTGACATAATTATGGAAGATAATTCTCAAGAGGTAACTGAGAATTGTTTAAAACAGTCCGAGAATTTAAGGACAACAGAATTAACGTGTAGTGATGCTCAGAAAATAGCTTCAATTTTTCAGCATCGAACTCAAAGTCGAGCTGTAAAAAATGTTATAAAGGACATTAATACAATAACAGATAATCAATCGAATCCTTTGATGTATATTATCAATTATGAAAATAATGGAGGGTATGTGATAGTAAGTGCAACTAAAAAATATTATCCTATATTGGCATACTCTGATACAGGCACTTTTCAGGATTCCGATTCAGAAATGAAACTTTGTTTATAAGAAAATAAAACTATAAAGCATTATTTATTTTACTCTATTTTACTCTATTTTACTCTATTTTACTCTATTTTACTCTATTTTATTGATGGTAGTATCATTCTGTTCTTGTAAAGACGAATATGGTGAGAAACAATTTGAAGACATTGCAGTCTATCCGTTGGTGTTGTCTTTCATCGATGCGGATAATAACGACTTGTTGCGGAATGTCCCTGCTGAAAAAGGATTGTTATCTGATTCTCGTTATTATGTGGGGTATATGATAAACGACAATCCTGTCAACCTTTCCAGTAATGTATGGGGACCTGTACAATATGAGATGGGTTTGGCTTTGAAACATAAGGAAGAGGAACTATCGTATATGTCCATTTTTTCTGATGCGTTTACTCACTATTTCCGCAATTACATGAGAGAAGAAACGTCTGTCGTTCATCTTACTATCAAGTTTAAATGTCCGACTCTTTTTGGTGAGGAGAAGATTCACTTGTTGGAGGGAGATTGGTGCAATGATGGGGAAACCATCTCTCCAGTAGGTAATAGCTTTACATTGGACGGTGTGAGAATAGAATGGGGAGATTGTTACAAGGCTATTGTCATACTATGATGAAATAATCAAGGTGGCATTATAGACGTTAATAGGCTTATAAATCCCCCAATACGACCCTGTAATCATGGATTCGTATTGGGGGATTAAAGTGAGGCCTCGTTTCTTGTTTGCTTGCCAAGATGTGTATTTCAGACAGATGGCAGCCTTTGCGTGATTCAGCTTTTACGATACTAACTCCTGCACGATACTGACGTATAAGCTTGCACGATACTGACGTGTAAGCCTATGTGATAGTATGTGTAAGGCTGCGCGACGGTATGTACAAGCCTGCACATATCGTACGTACAGGCCCGGCATGTCCCACGCATAAGTGGACCACGTACATCCCCGATAGATGAAAATATGCTCATTTTATGTAAATTAGGAATATTTTATTGCGGCGATTTACAGGGAATATTTTTATCTTTGCGGCCATGGATAATCAGCGTTAATATCAAAAGGTTATGAACAAAAGAGAGGAAAAGGTGATGAACCGCAGGGAGTTCCTGAAAATTGTAGGGGTCAGTGCCGCCACATCGACAGCAGCCCTATATGGATGTGCTTCCGGCGAAAAGCCGGTGTCGTCCGAAGCCGCAGTGAAGGGCGAGGTGCCTGTGGATAAGATGACGTACCGTACTTCGCCGAAAGGAGAGCGGGTTTCGTTGTTGGGATACGGCTGTATGCGCTGGCCGCTGAAGCCGGCTCCGGACAGCGACGGGAATGTGATAGACCAGGATGCAGTGAACGAACTGGTGGATTATGCCATCGCACACGGTGTGAACTATTTTGATACGTCTCCGGTCTATTGCCAGGGATTCTCGGAACGTGCCACCGGCGTGGCGCTGAAACGTCATCCGCGCGAAAAAATTCTGATAGCGACAAAGATGTCCAATTTCCAGAACTACACCCGGGAGAACTCCATCAAGATGTATCAACAGTCGCTGAAGGAACTTCAGACGCACTATCTGGATTATTACCTGTTGCATTCGGTGGGCGGGGGCGAAGGAATCAAGACGTTTCATGACCGCTATATCGACAACGGGGTGCTCGATTTTTTGCTGAAAGAGCGCGAGGCGGGACGTATCCGTAATTTGGGATGGTCGTTTCACGGTTCGGTAGAGGTGTTCGATTACTTGTTGTCGCTGGACGTGAAATGGGATTTTGTGCAGATTCAGATGAACTACGTGGACTGGCGGCATGCGTCGGGGCGAAATGTCAATGCGGAATACTTGTATGGGGAACTGGCCAAACGTGGCATCCCGGCAGTTATCATGGAACCGTTGCTGGGCGGACGTCTGTCCAAACTGAACGATTACCTGGTGGCTCGTCTCAAGCAATGGAGTCCGGAAAGCAGTGTGGCATCGTGGGCATTTCGCTTTGCCGGTACGTATCCGGATGTGCTGTGCGTGTTGAGTGGAATGACATATATGGAACACTTGCAGGATAACCTGCGGACGTATTCTCCACTGGTACCACTGACTGAGGAAGAAAAGGAATTTCTGGAAGAGACAGCGCAGTTGATGCTGAAGTTTCCCACCATTCCTTGTAACGATTGCAAATATTGCATGCCTTGTCCTTACGGACTGGATATTCCGGCCATATTGGTACATTATAATAAATGTGTGAATGAGGGAAATGTGCCACGAAGCAGCCAGGATGAGAATTACCGGAAAGCGCGCCGTGCCTTCCTTGTGGGCTATGACCGCAGTGTGCCTAAACTGCGCCAAGCCAGCCACTGCACAGGGTGTAACCAGTGTAATTCGCATTGTCCCCAAAGCATCAATATCCCTAAGGAGTTGCATCGCATAGACGCGTATGTGGAACAGTTGAAACAAGAGACTTTATAATGGAATAGATAAACATGATAAAATAACGAATACTTATGTTACGTAAAATAAGACTCGCCGTCGCCCTTTTGTTCTTTATAATGATCACGTTGCTGTTTCTGGATTTTACAGGGACTTTGCATGCTTGGTTCGGCTGGATGGCAAAGATACAGTTCTTGCCTGCTTTTTTGGCATTGAATGTGGGGGTGGTGGTCGCTCTCGTATTGTTGACATTGCTTCTGGGGCGTGTCTATTGCTCGGTTATCTGTCCCTTGGGGGTGTTTCAGGACATTGTATCCTGGCTATCGGGAAAAGTGAAGAAAAATCGTTTCCGCTATTCTCCTGCTGTTTCTTGGTTGCGCTATGGGATGCTGGTCGTGTTTGTCGTTGCTTTGCTGGCAGGGGTAGGGTCGCTGGTAGCGTTGCTGGCTCCTTACAGTTCATACGGTCGCATTGCCTCTAACCTGCTGGCCCCTCTTTACCAATGGGGGAATAACCTGCTGGCCCTATGGGCTGAACGGGTGGACAGCTATGCTTTTTACTCGGTAGAGGTGTGGATGAAAAGTGTTCCGACTTTTGTCATAGCTGTGGTAACGGCCGTGGTGCTTGTCATATTGGCATGGCGTGGAGGAAGAACATATTGCAACACTCTGTGTCCAGTGGGCACTGTGTTGGGATTCTTGGCCAAGTATGCTTACTTCAAGCCGGTGATTGATATGGCCAAATGTAACGGTTGCGGGCTGTGTGCCCGCAATTGCAAGTCTTCTTGTATAAATGCTAAGGCGCATGCGATTGATTATTCACGCTGTGTTTCCTGTATGGACTGTCTGGAGAAATGTCATCGGCATGCCATACATTATGTGCCCGGATCCATGATACCTAAAAAGAACATGTCGGAAAAAGCTACTGCAGCTTCCGGTGAAGTGGATGCCGGACGCCGTGGATTTTTTGCTGTGTCGGCCTTGTTTGCCGCAAACTCTATGGTAAAGGCGCAAGAGAAGAAGGTGGATGGCGGACTGGCTGCCATCATAGACAAGAAAATGCCTGAGCGTGCTACTCCTATTGTTCCGGCCGGAGCATCGGGGCTTCGTCACTTTGCACAACACTGTACGGCTTGCCAGCTTTGCGTATCAGTGTGTCCCAACCAGGTGCTTCGTCCATCGACCGACTTGAAGAGGCTGATGCAACCCGAGATGTCCTACGAACGGGGATATTGCCGTCCTGAATGTGCGAAATGTGCGGAAGTGTGTCCTACGAATGCTATTCATCTTACCAGCTTAGCCGAGAAGTCGTCTATACAGATCGGACATGCGGTGTGGATATTGCAGAATTGCATTGTGAACACAGACGGGGTGAGCTGTGGTAATTGTGCCCGGCATTGTCCGGCAGGTGCTATCCAGATGGTTCCTAAAGATGCTGCTGATAATGAATCGCTTAAGATTCCGGTTATAAATACGGAGCGTTGTATAGGTTGCGGAGCTTGCGAGAATCTGTGTCCGGCTCGTCCGTTCAGTGCCATTTATGTAGAAGGACATGAATTGCATCGCATCATCTGATGAAACAAGAAGAAAGGGTATGAATGAACTGGTCAGACTATTGCACGAGGGAGATTATTCTTGTGTGATCAGAAAAGAGGGGATTCGAATGTTTACTCAGCGCGGAGTGGCCGATTTGTATGATTTGCTGGAATGCGAACCGGATGTGCTGCATGGAGCGCAGATAGCGGATAAAGTGATAGGAAAGGCTGCTGCGGCTTTAATGGCATTGGGTGGAGTGAGCGAGATTTATACGGATGTTATTAGTGAGCCGGCTTTGGTTTTGCTGAGGCAGACCGATCGGAAGGTGGATTACGCAAAATTGGTTCCGCGTATTCAGAATAGGACTCAGACAGGGTGGTGTCCTTTGGAGACTCTTTGCTACGAGGAGGAAAATTTGGAGACATTGTATACCATAATCCGACGATTTGTAGAACAGATGAGGAATAAATGATTGTAGTGGTGGTTTCGATATGCAGGGAGGATGGCATAGATATAAAGAGGGAGTGATGACAGGAGTTGCCTTGGTAGCTGTGGGGGGCGTGTTGCAGGCAGTTGTGGGGCGTATAGATTGGAGTCGGGCGGCTTTTCCTGTTAATCTCTTGCTGTTGGTGCTGTTTTTGGCCGGGCTGGGAGGGATGCATACTTTTCGCAGTAAGGTTGGGCTGTTTGACAGGCTTGGTCGTTTACCGGCATCGGTTTCCGCTTTGGGCTGGGTGATGGGGGTAACCGTCTTGATGGGATGTATCAGGCAGACCCCGTCTCATCTTCTATCGGACGGTGTGGAGGTATGGCCGGACTTTTCGCGAATGCTTTCGTCATGGTCTTTTGTTTTGCTGTATGTGTGGATGACTGTTGTACTGGGGTTAGTCATTCTTCGCAGAATTTATCCTTTTCGTTGGAGTAAGATCCCTTTTTTGTTACATCATGTCGGTTTGTTTGTTGTTATGGTGACGGCTACCTTGGGAAGTTCGGACAGGAAGTGCCTACGGATGACGCTTGTTTTGGGAGAGCTCGGAAGGTTTGCGTGGAGTGAAACGGACAGGCGGTCGGTGGAGTTACCGTGGACTGTTGAGTTAAAAGAATTTGTATTGGATGAGTATCCTCCTGTGCTGGTGTTGATGGATAAAGAGACCGGCAAGGCGCTGCCAGCAGAGGCTCCATTGCGGTGGGTACTGGAAGCAGGAGTGGAACAAGGCGGATTTACAGACTGGGATCTGAAGATCGTTCGCTCTATACCTGAGGCTGTTCCTGTTGCGGAGGAAGGAAGGTTGGATTTTGTTGCATCTCGATCTGTCGGTGCTGTTTATGCTGTTTGTTTGGAGGCTGTTCACCGTAAGACTAAGGTCAGGAAAGAAGGTTGGGTGAGCGGAGGTAGTTTTATGTTTCTCGGTGAACTGCTGGAATTGGATGAGCATGTGTGTGTGGCTATGATGGATCGTGAGCCTCGACGTTTTGCTTCCAGGGTGGTATTGAATGGCGGAAATGGAGTGCGGAAGGAAGGTGTCATGGAGGTGAACAGGCCTTTGGAACAGGATGGATGGGGAATGTATCTGCTGGGATATGACAATGCGAAAGGACGTTGGAGTGATGGCTGTGTGGTTGGGTTGGTATACGATCCGTGGCAACCCTATATCTATGCAGGGATTCTTTTTATGATGGCTGGGGCTGTTTGCCTGTTTGTTATGGCACAGTCCGGCAAATGGAAAGAGGAAACGGTATGAGTTGGGATTATTTTGTTTATTTTGCTGTCGTTGCTTTAGCCGCTTGGGGAGCAGGAGCACTATGGGCTTGGAGAGGGAGACAGGTGGGCTGGGTGTACGTGTTTACTTTATCGGGACTAGCTGTCTTTTTGGGTTTTATCCTTTCTTTATGGGTCTCTTTGGAGCGCCCTCCGATGCGAACAATGGGGGAGACCCGGCTGTGGTATTCGTTTTTTTTGCCGTTGGGCGGGCTGATCACTTACGTTCGTTGGAAATATAAATGGATATTGAGTTTCAGTTTCGTTCTGTCGCTGATGTTTATCTGTATTAATTTACTTCATCCCGAGATGCATAGCAAAACCTTGATGCCAGCTTTGCAGAGTCCATGGTTTGCACCGCATGTCATCGTGTATATGTTTGCATACGCCATGTTGGGGGTGGCTGCTGTAATGGCCGTTTGCCTGCTATGGTTGAAGAAGGGGAATCCCGGGGAGCGGGAGATGACCTTATGTGATAATCTGGTGTATGTTGGTTTGGCTTTCATGACGCTGGGTATGTTGTTTGGAGCTGTCTGGGCAAAGGAGGCATGGGGGCATTACTGGAGTTGGGATCCGAAAGAAACGTGGGCTGTTGCTACTTGGTTTGGCTATCTAATTTATGTACATTACCGTTTGGAGGTTCATTCGGACTGTCGTAAGTCGTTGATTATTCTGTTGGTGTCTTTTGCTTTGCTTCAGATGTGCTGGTATGGCATCAATTACCTGCCTTCCGCTCGGGAGACTAGTGTCCATACTTATAACCTTAATTAATGGTTCGTCTTTTTTGTCGGATGTAAATATGAAAAAGGATATGATCGGCAGAATCATCAGTTAAGCAACCTGTTTCTTTCGAAACTTGATGGATTTTGCCAGTAATTCTTAAATCTTCATTATCTTTGAGCCATAAAAATTTAAAAGTGATGAGTGACCAGATAAAACAAATTGCTGAACGTCTCCAGGGATTAAGAGACGTTTTGGAACTGACACCTGAGGAAGTGGCTGAAAGTTGTCAGCTTACGGTGGAAGAATATTTGGGTATGGAAAGCGGAGCAAAAGACATTTCAGTCAGTGCCCTGCAACAGATTGCCCGTAAGTATGGCATCGCATTGGATGTGTTGATGTTTGGCGAGGAACCTAAAATGAGTTCTTATTTTCTGACCCGTTGTGGGTCGGGCGTGTCGGTAGAGCGTACAAAGGCTTATAAGTATCAATCGTTGGCATCCGGATTTCGTGGGCGCAAGTCCGATCCTTTTATTGTGACGGTGGAGCCTAAACCGGAGGATACGCCGATTCATTTCAACTCGCACGAAGGGCAGGAGTTCAATTTGGTTATTGAAGGCAGATTGTTGCTCAATATAAATGGAAAGGAACTGGTTTTGAATCCGGGAGATAGCCTTTATTTTGATTCGTCTATTCCTCACGGAATGAAGGCATTGGATGGTAATACCGTGAAATTTCTGGCAGTAATATTGTAATGAAGTTGACGACTATGGTAGAAAAATTCTTAGAACAGACAGAGTTTGCCTCGCAGGAGGATTTTATAAAGAATTTAAAGATCAAAGTGCCCGAAAATTTCAATTTCGGTTATGATGTGGTGGATGCCTGGGCTGCTGAAGAACCCGACAAAAAAGCATTGTTGTGGACTAACGATCAGGGTGAGCATATTCAATATACGTATGCCGATTTAAAGAAGTATACCGATATGACAGCTTCTTATTTCCAAAGCCTTGGTATTGGCCATGGCGATAAAGTGATGCTGATACTGAAGCGCCGTTATGAGTTCTGGTATTCCATTATAGCTCTGCATAAACTGGGTGCGGTGGTTATTCCGGCTACTCACCTGCTGACTAAGAAAGATATAGTGTATCGCTGTAATGCAGCCGGCATTAAAATGATTGTGGCAGCTGGAGAAGAAGTAATTACCAGACACATTATCGATGCCATGTCCGGATCTCCCTCGGTAGAGAAATTGGTTTGTGTGGGGCCGGTCGTTCCTGAAGGTTTTGAAGACTTTCACGAAGGTATCCGGAATGCTGCTCCGTTTGTCAAACCGGAGCAGCCTAATACCAACGAGGATGTCTCGTTGATGTATTTCACTTCGGGTACAACAGGAGAGCCCAAGATGGTGGCACATGACTTTACCTATCCTTTAGGACATATTGTAACTGCCTCTTTTTGGCATAATCTACACCGTGACAGTTTGCATTTAACCATTGCCGATACCGGCTGGGGAAAAGCAGTGTGGGGAAAACTTTATGGGCAGATGATAGCGGGAGCCAATATATTTGTGTATGATCATGAAAAGTTTACACCGGCAGATATCCTTGGGAAAATTCAGGATTATCACATCACTTCCTTGTGTGCTCCTCCCACCATTTACCGTTTTCTTATCAAAGAAGATATTAGTAAGTATGATCTTTCTTCTTTGGAGTATTGCACAACGGCCGGTGAGGCGTTGAATTATTCTGTGTATGAGACATTCAAGCAAATCACCGGTATTCGTTTGATGGAGGGATTTGGACAGACAGAAACCACTTTGACGTTGGGGACTTTCCCTTGGATGGAACCGAAGCCGGGAAGCATGGGTGTGCCCAATCCGCAGTATGATATTGATTTGCTGACTCATGATGGTCGTTCGGCCGAAGACGGAGAACAGGGACAGATAGTTATCCGCACAGGCAATGGCAAGCCATTAGGGTTGTTCAAAGAGTATTATCGTGCTTTGGAATTGACTGAGGATGCTTGGCATGATGGTATTTATTATACCGGCGATGTGGCCTGGCGCGATGAGGACGGTTATTTTTGGTTTGTAGGCCGTGCCGATGATGTGATCAAGAGTTCTGGCTACCGTATAGGACCGTTTGAGGTGGAAAGTGCGCTGATGACCCATCCTGCGGTGGTGGAATGTGCTATTACCGGTGTTCCTGATGAGATTCGTGGGCAAGTGGTGAAAGCGACGATTGTTCTTTCTAAGGCTTTTAAGGGACAAGAAGGACCAGAATTGACGAAAGAACTGCAAGACCATGTAAAACGTGTGACAGCTCCATATAAGTATCCTCGTGTTATAGAGTTTGTGGAAGAACTGCCGAAGACGATCAGCGGAAAGATCCGTCGAGTAGAGATTCGTGAGAAAGATAAATGACCATTACCGGCTTTACCGAAATGTGATTCGTAAAAATGACTGAAAATGAAAAGAATTCTATTTTTTGTGTTTTTATGTTGGGCTTGTCTGACGGTGGGGGCACAAACTTTGGCCCCTGTCACGTGGACTGCATACGGTCTGACGTTTCAGGCTCCTAAAGGGATTTTAGTAGAAGAGGATACGGAGGAGACTTTTCTTCTGAACAACTCCAAATTTTATATTACCGTTCAATCTTTGGATTCGGATGGCATGACAAAGGCTGATTTGAAAAGTGTGTTGAAGGATTATGCTAATGATGACGGAGTGAAGGAGCAGTCGGAGTTGCAGGAGTTTGAGTTGTCACAGTTTTATGGCACTTGTCTGAAAGGAATTTGCGAAGAAGACCGATGCCTGTATGCTTGTCTGATGACCAAGGAGGCTGGCAGTGCTTTTTATGTATCTATCATTTATGGCGAAGGAGAGGAAAATGAGACAGAGGGTATACTGAAAAGTTTTGTGATGGAAGAATAATAAATGCGATGGAGGTGTCGGGGACGTACTCCATTCCATTTTTTAATTTAGTCTTCTTTTTTCTTTAGAAAAGTCGGTACATCGCTTTCTCGTTTTGAGTTTATAAAACCTTTGGGCAATGAGCACCTCAAAAGGTTATAGATGTAATTGATAAATATAAAAGAGGTTATGCACATTGGCACAACCTCTTTTAATTTAACGTGAGTTCGATATAAATTCAGAACAATGCAAGTTGCTTGTCTTTGACAAACTCTATATCAATGGTGGGTTTCTTCTCAAAAAAGCAATATGCTGCAATTGCGGACAGGGAATTCGCAATAAAGTTGTTGAAAGAACGGTGTCTTGAGTGTTCTATCTGTGCGATATTCTTCAGTTCATCATTAACCGTTTCAATCAAGGCACGTTTCCTTAACAGGA
>CAMWGU010000055.1 GCA_947173895.1 uncultured Bacteroides sp.
AATTAAAGCAGGTTTTAATCTGTATTTTGTTGTAAATCAGCAATAATGATTCGCTGAATAGTTACAATTTCTTTCCACACAAGTTAAAGTGTACTAAAATTCCAATTCTCCTTTTTTATCTTCTATATAATAATTGGACAGTATGGCCAGCAAAGTCGAGAGGGCCTCCTGCGCTTTCTTTGTTTCTTCACTGATTTCTTTTTTCTGCAATTTCAACAATAAAATGCCATACAGTGCTTCAAAACAAGTCTCCAATTCGGGTTCTTCCTTATCTGCTCCTTTCGCCCGCAATTCCACAATGTAAGGCAAAGCCTTGTAATAAGCCGAATGATAATAAGGAAACTTAGGAGAGCGCAACAATTGCAGATGCAAGTCGGTGAGCCATGTTATCACATTCTTATTGATCTGTAAATGTCCTCTTTCCATAACTCCCTCACAATGCATCATTTCGATCAAATCCGCATACCATTGAGTCAATTCTGATTTCTGTTCATCTGTCAACGGACAAGATCCTACGATGGAACATTTTATTTTTTCTATATCACAGCCGTTGGCACGAATCAGATCTTCTATTTGCCACATATATATAAGGTATTCGGCTATATTCCTTTCTTTTAACAACTTGGAAACGAACATATTTTAATTTAAATTAGAATATTCAAGAATAAAAACACACAAGCCTATGGCACACAAAATCCATCTCCCCGTCAGTACATTGTTTTTCCTGAAATAGTATAAATGAAACCAAGCACTGACATCAGCATCACGATTATACCGATTACACGATTCAAAATCCAAATGCCCCGCAAATTAAAACGGGCTCGCACTTTATTGACAAAATACGTAATCCCGAACCACCATAACAGTGCCCCCAACACAATAGCCAGATAACCCACCAGCTGAAATCCGACAGGGCTGCCCGGCATCACAAAAGAGAAACGAGCAAACAAACCTATAAACAAGAAAATAATCAGGGGATTAGAGAAAGTCACAAAAAAAGCAGTAATAAAATTATGAAGATAACTGCCCGGAGTATAAGACACAGGACGAATGGACTGGACAGGATTGCTACGAAACGTATAAATACCAAAAAAGAAAAGCATGACACTACCAATGATTTGCAACAACACCTGGTTCTTTGCCAAAAACTCATCCATAAAACTCATGCCATAACCTGTAATCAGAGCATAACCTATATCACTAAGGGCAGCTCCCAAACCGGTAACAAATCCATACCATCGTCCCTTGTTCAGTGTGCGCTGTATACAAAGTACCCCAACAGGACCTAGCGGCGCAGAAACCACTACGCCGACGATAAGCCCTTTCACCAATAAATCGAGTATGGTTACTTGTTCTATCCAATTCATGCTGCAAAGATGCTACTTTTTTACGAAAGTACCTATATTTAGGCTTAAAATTCTTTCATACCCCGTCTCTTTTATATAACTTTGCACCTTAATTAATAGACCCTTGAAATTAAAACTAGTTTTCAATTAACAAAACAACTATAAAAGTGCTATGATTCTATTTTTCAGAACACCCACTAAAAGTGTAATAGCAACAGAAGTCAACCAAGAATTGGCCTCTGAAGATATTCAGAAATTAAGTTGGCTTTATGGCGAAGCCACTGTAGAGAACGAAGAAAACCTGCAAGGTTGCTTTATCGGACCGCGCAGAGAAATGATCACTCCTTGGAGTACAAACGCTGTAGAAATCACTCAGAATATGGGACTTACCGGCATTCTGCGCATTGAGGAATATTTCCCTGTAAAAGACGAAAATGCTGAGTACGACCCCATGTTACAACGAATGTACAAAGGGCTGAATCAGGAAATTTTCACTGTCAACATCAATCCACAGCCAATTGTTTACATTGAAAACCTGGAAGAATATAACGAAAAAGAAGGTCTGGCACTTTCCCGTGAGGAAATGGACTATCTGCAAAAGGTAGAAAAAGACTTGGGCCGCAAACTGACAGATTCTGAAGTATTCGGCTTCGCACAAATCAATTCGGAGCATTGCCGCCACAAAATTTTTGGAGGAACATTCATCATTGACGGACAGGAAATGGAATCATCCTTGTTCCAGATGATCAAGAAGACCACTGCCGAAAACCCCAACAAGATTATCTCTGCCTATAAAGATAATGTGGCATTTGCCGAAGGACCAGTGGTAGAACAGTTCTCTCCGGCCGACCACTCGACTTCTGACTATTTCATTATTAAAGATATCAAGACAGTCATCTCACTGAAAGCAGAGACACACAACTTCCCTACTACCGTCGAACCTTTCAACGGTGCCTCCACCGGTACCGGCGGTGAGATTCGCGACCGTATGGGAGGCGGTAAAGGTTCATGGCCTATTGCAGGTACTGCCGTATATATGACTTCCTATCCTCGTACTGATGAAGAACGCGAGTGGGAAAACATCCTCCCCGTACGCCAATGGTTATACCAGACTCCGGAACAGATATTGATTAAAGCATCCAACGGTGCTTCTGACTTCGGCAACAAGTTTGGCCAGCCACTAATTTGCGGTTCGGTTCTGACATTCGAACACCAGGAAAACGGAGAGAAATACGCATATGATAAAGTTATCATGCTGGCAGGAGGTGTAGGCTACGGAACCCAACGCGACTGTCTGAAAGGACATCCCGAAAAAGGAAACAAGGTTGTCGTTATGGGAGGTGACAACTATCGCATCGGATTGGGAGGCGGTTCGGTTTCTTCCGTCGAAACAGGCCGATATTCATCAGGAATCGAACTGAACGCTGTTCAGCGTGCCAATGCAGAAATGCAAAAACGTGCCTACAATGTAGTCCGTGCATTGTGCGAGGAAGACAGCAACCCTATTGTTTCCATCCACGACCACGGTTCGGCAGGCCACGTAAACTGTCTGTCCGAACTGGTAGAAGAGAATGGAGGATTAATCCACATGGACAAACTCCCTATCGGGGATAAGACTTTGTCTGCCAAGGAGATAATTGCCAACGAATCACAAGAACGTATGGGATTGCTGATCGACGAAGTAGCTATCAGCCATGTACAAAAAATAGCCGACCGTGAACGTGCGCCGATGTATACTGTAGGCGAGACCACGGGTGATGCCCGTTTTGCCTTTGAACAAGCCGATGGAGTACGTCCGTTCGACTTGGCAGTGGACCAAATGTTCGGCTCTTCTCCGAAGACTTACATGGTAGACAAAACTGTGGAACGTCACTACGAAAATGTTTCATACGAAACAGCCCAATTAAATGAATATGTACGCCGCGTTCTTCAGCTGGAAGCAGTAGCTTGCAAGGACTGGCTGACCAATAAGGTAGACCGTTCTGTAACCGGCAAGATCGCCCGCCAACAATGTCAAGGTGAAATTCAGTTACCTCTGAGCGACTGTGGTGTAGTAGCCCTCGACTATCGCGGCGAAAAAGGTATCGCCACCTCGTTAGGACATGCTCCCCAGGCTGCCCTGGCCAATCCTGCTGCAGGTTCCGTCCTGTCGGTAGCCGAAGCACTGACCAACATTGTATGGGCTCCGATGGCCGAAGGACTGGACAGTATTTCCCTGTCTGCCAACTGGATGTGGCCGTGTCGTGCACAAGAAGGTGAAGACGCACGTCTGTACACTGCCGTAAAGGCTCTGTCCGACTTCTGTTGTGCATTGCAAATCAACGTGCCTACCGGTAAAGACTCCCTGTCAATGACTCAGAAGTACCCCAATGGCGAAAAAATTATCAGCCCGGGAACCGTCATCGTATCGGCAGGCGGTGAAGTATCGGATGTGAAGAAAGTAGTTTCTCCAGTATTGGTAAACGACAAAAAGAGCACAATCTATCACATAGACTTCAGTTTTGATAAATTACGTCTGGGAGGATCCGCTTTTGCACAATCATTAAATAAGGTGGGCGATGATGTACCTACAGTGCAGAATCCTGAATACTTCCGCGATGCCTTCCTGGCTGTACAGGAACTGGTGAACAAGGGACTGATCATGGCCGGTCACGACATTTCTGCCGGTGGTATGATCACCACATTGCTTGAAATGTGCTTCTCCAATATGGAAGGCGGTATGGAAATCAGCCTGAACAAAATAAAAGAAGAAGATATTGTCAAGATATTGTTTGCCGAAAATCCGGGTATCATTATCCAAGTAAAAGACAAGCACAAAGAAGAAGTGAAACAAATACTGGAAGATGCAGGCATAGGATATGTGAAACTGGGTAAACCGACAGAAGAACGTCATATCCTGATAGAAAAGAAAGACGCTACCTATCAGTTCGGCATAGACTACCTGCGCGACGTATGGTACTCCACTTCTTATCTGCTGGACCGCAAGCAAAGCATGAACGGCTGCGCCAAGAAGCGTTTTGAAAACTACAAGAAGCAAGCTTTGGAATTTGCTTTCACACCTTCGTTCACCGGCAAACTATCGCAGTTCGGTCTCGACCCCGACCGTCGCACCCCGACAGGCATCAAGGCAGCCATCATCCGCGAAAAGGGTACCAATGGCGAACGCGAGATGGCATATATGCTTTATTTGGCTGGGTTCGATGTGAAAGACGTGACCATGACCGACCTAGTGAGCGGACGTGAGACACTGGAAGATATCAATTTCATCGTATTCTGCGGCGGATTCTCTAACTCGGACGTATTAGGATCAGCCAAAGGATGGGCCGGAGCTTTCTTGTTCAATCCCAAGGCCAAAGCCGCATTAGATAACTTCTATGCTCGTAAGGATACCTTGTCATTAGGCGTATGCAACGGATGTCAGTTAATGATAGAGCTAAATCTTATCAATCCGGACTTTGCCAAGAAGGCAAAAATGCTGCACAACGATTCGCACAAGTTCGAATCTCAATTTGTCGTAGTCACTGTTCCGATGAACAGAAGCGTAATGTTCGGTTCATTGAGCGGAAGCAAACTCGGCATTTGGGTGGCACACGGAGAAGGCAAATTCTCATTGCCGTATGATGAAGACAAATACAATGTAGTATTGAAATACTCATACGATGAATATCCCGGCAACCCGAACGGCTCCGACTACAGCGTAGCCGGCCTGGCCAGTGCAGACGGCCGCCATCTGGCCATGATGCCCCACCTAGAACGTACTTGCTTCCCATGGCAGAACGCCTGCTATCCGGCAGACAAAATGCAGAGTGATCAGATTACTCCGTGGATGGAAGCATTTGTCAATGCCAGAAAATGGGTTGAAATGAACAAGAAATAAAAACCATTTATCACCATTACTAAAAGAGCGGTAAGTCAAACTGATTACCGCTTTTTTTAGTATGTATTACAAAATCTGAAAACTAGAAATAATGAATTTCTATTTACAATCATTCCTTATCTTCTTCAAGATTGGACTATTTACCATCGGCGGCGGATACGCCATGGTTCCGCTCATTCAAAATGAAATAGTAGACAAACGAAAATGGATAGACAAAGACGAGTTCATCGACCTGATGGCCATCGCCCAATCCGTACCGGGGATATTTGCCGTAAATATCTCCATCTTCATCGGCTACAAGCTACGCCAATTTCCGGGCGCATTGGCCATGGCATTGGGCACCATCCTCCCTTCTTTCCTCATCATCCTGACGGTCGCCCTGTTTTTTGGGCAACTCAAGCAATACCAGGCAGTGGAAAACATCTTCAAGGGTATCCGTCCGGCCGTAGTGGCACTCATCGCCGCCCCTGCCCTCTCCATGGCAAAAACCGCCGGCATCAACCGGCGCACTCTTTGGATTCCGGTGGTGTCTGCACTACTTATCTGGCTGCTGGGCGTATCACCCGTCTACATCATTATCGCCGCAGGAGTGGGAGGATTCCTGTATGGCAAGTACCAACACCCTAAACATTCATCCAAATGATATTCCTATACCTATTTTATACGTTCTGCAAAATCGGCCTCTTCGGCTTCGGAGGAGGTTATGCCATGCTGTCCATGATACAGGGCGAAGTAGTGACCCGTTACGGCTGGATTAGTGCCGGCGAGTTCACCGACATCGTCGCCATCAGCCAAATGACACCAGGTCCTATCGGCATCAACTCTGCCACCTATGTGGGATATACGGCGGTGATAAATGCAGGATACAGCGAAGGATGGGCTTTGCTGGGTTCGTTCATGGCCACCTTTGCCGTGGTACTTCCTTCCTTCATACTGATGATAGCCATCAGTCGTTTTTTCTTGAAATACAAGCACCACCCGATGGTGGAAGCCGTATTCAAAGGGTTGCGTCCGGCCGTAGTGGGCTTGTTGGCTGCCGCCGCACTGGTATTGATGAATGCCGAGAACTTTGGCGACTACCACACGGACGTACATCGGTTCATCATCAGCACCGCCATCTTCCTGGTCACCTTCATCGGAACACGGAAATACAAGCTGAACCCCATCTTGATGATTGTGCTCTGCGGAGCGGCCGGGTTCTTGCTCTATCAATGAAGGGCAGCCAAAGATAGTTGTCCACACATACGTATGTGTATAAAAGCGGGAAGATTCTGGGACGAGATCAGCAAGTTCACAAGACAAGTGAACGGTCCGGTCTCGAACCTGTATCTACCAAACCCATTGCGTTCCAAATCCTATCTACCACCGGAATAACGGAAAGATTTCTACCGACCAGTATTCCCACCATTGGTCCAGCTTGCGTTTGCACTTTTTGGTCCAGCCATACAGTTCCCAGCATTTCAGGTGGAAGTCGGCCTTCTCCATAAATTCGAGTGTGGGAAACAGCGTCAGGCAGATGCCTTTTATCCACAGCGTGTTCAGCTCTTTAGGCCAGTACTGCATGGGGCCGAAGTCCGGTTCCCATACGATGAACCTACTTCCGTGCATCCCGTAGCATACGGCATAACCCACTCTGCCAAAGTCGTTCTTGGCGAAAAGGATGAGCGGCAGCTTCAGTTGTGCCAGTTGGTCGATGTCCAGCATACGCAAGTTAGCATACATGCCGGCACGGATGGCGGCTTGCCTCATGCCGCCTAAGGTCAGTTTGCCGTCCACGGTGCACCACTCTGTCAGTTTCTCTACCTCTTCTGTGCCGCCGTGATATTTCATCACGGTCAGCAGGCATGCCACTTCCAGGCTGCATCCGTCCTTGGCACGCACAAACGATTTTCTGATGTTGTCCAATTCGTCTTCACTCATAATCCAATCTGTTTTTCATGTTCGGAGCCAATCTGCATCTGGGATCCGGAAAATCCCAGCACTCAGCTCCATAAGCTTTTATTATATCACTCCAGCAACGGTTCTGGTAGCCGAAACAAGTATCGAAAAGTGTGCATTCGCGGCACGGGCTTCGGGGACTGATGTCCTTTCGTGTCAACTGGTACAACTGCCATGTCCGTTGTGAGTTCCATACTTCTTGTAAACTTTCCTGGGTGACATCGCCTACGATGAACTGCGGATTCCAGTACAGCTGTTCGCAGATGGTCGTTTTCCCGTCGGGCAAGATGAAGAGGTGGGTGGTCAGTGCCGAGCATTCGCTGCCGCTGAAGTTGCAGCTGCCTCCTTCCGTCGTCATGAACTGTTTGTTAAGTGCCTCTTCCCCCAAGATGACGGAGAGGGAACTATGTCGTGCCATAAGCGGCCGCATTTGTCCGAAGAGGGCGGCTATTTGTTCCTGTTTCGGTTTCAGGCGGATGAATGCATTGTACTCCTTGGTGATGGAGTTGCTTACAGGTACAATCCGCCAGTCCCGTATCCGTTTCAGGGTGGCGAGCATTTGCAGCATGCGTGCCATTGCACGGATGTTGCAGTTGTACGTTGTCAGTACGGAAGATACCTGATACTCCAGGCCGCTTTCGTCCAGCATTTGCAGCCCCTTCAGCATGGCTTCCGTATATTCTCTGCCGGCTCCGATGGATGCTTGCAGTATCTTTTCGTCGCAGGCGTCCAGCGACACCTGTATGGTTCCCCGGTAACCGGTGTCGGCGAGGGCGGCAATCCTTTCGCTGTCCATGGGCATCTTGGTCGATATATATTCGGGTGCGATGTCCAGTTCCACCAATCTTTTCAGAATGGGTTGCCACTCTTTATGCAGAAACAGTTCTCCTCCAATCAGGTTCACTTGCTTCACAGGCATTCGGGCCGCTTCGTCTATCAGCTCCATGATGCGTGCGGTGGGCAGTGGGTGGGTCACTGCCGTACTTGTGTCGGCATAGCAATACTTACAGCGCGTGATGCACCGGTTTGTCAGCATGAAGGTGACGATGGCCGGTCCGGTGTAGAACCTCCGGGTTTTCAAGTCCAGCTTTTTCCAGATGAAGTTGCCGGCCTTCAGGCGGTCGAACCGTAGATGACTTTCCTCCTTTTCCGCTTCAATCAGGACCCGTTTAGGGAAATAGATTTTTCCTTGCGGCGAACAGGTGTAGATGGGGTGCGGATTCTCTATAAATTCGGTCATCCATTTCTCTATGGTCCGGGGACTTTTGCAGAAGTAGTCGCAAAGCAGCGGAAGGATCTCCCTCATCGTCCTGTTGTAAGTGAAAAAGCTCAGTAGGGCGGCTTGCAGCGGATGTATGAAGCTCTGCCAGTTGTGGGAGCAGTCTCGCTCTGTCCCACCTCTGGAGAACAACACTACCCGGTGTATGTCATGCCTCAGGTGGTAGTGTGGATTGAGCAGATATACTTTGTCAAGGTTTATCATTTTCGTCGGCCTTCGTAGTTTCTTGTCCTGTGTTGTTGATGCCCGACAGGTAGCATCCCAGTCCGCAATTCTTCACAGGCTCCGTGTCGGTTCCTCCTTGCACGTCCATCAGTTCGTTGATATTCAGTAGTTCATCTTCATGATTCAGGCTGTCGCATTGGGCAGCTTTTCCTTGGGTTTCTTCTGGTTTCATGTTCGTTCTTTTTTTTAATTTGTTTATATTCAGGATTGTTTTTTGAACAGCTGCATCACAGGCAAGAATATCCTGTCGAGCACGCTTCTGCTCGACGTGACGATTTCCGCCTGTCCGCTCATGCCGATTTCGTACTCCAGTTTTTTTCCGCTGGTGGTGACCATTCCGCCTGGAAACTCTACCTCTATCGCATAGCTTTTGTTATGGGGAACAAAGGAGATGGAGGCAATCTCTCCCGACAATTTGCCGTAGGTGTGTGCCGGATATTTATTCAGGGCAATGTTCACCTTGTCCCCGGCAGCTATTTCAGACACTTCGTTTTCCGATAGCCTGATGTGTCCGGCCGGGGTTCCCCGGGTCTGTGCGACAACGGTGCACAGCGTGTCCCCTTCATTGATTTTCCGGTTCATGCTCCAGCTTTTCCCCCAGATTACGGTTCCGTTGTTGTGGCTTTTCAGCAGGTAGTTATTGTCCCAAGTCCTCAG
This sequence comes from uncultured Bacteroides sp., assembly GCA_947173895.1. GTDB lineage: Bacteria > Bacteroidota > Bacteroidia > Bacteroidales > Bacteroidaceae > Phocaeicola. Next base: position 9,323 of record CAMWGU010000055.1, read on the forward strand.
GCTGTTCACCATGTTTTCGTAAGCTATCTCCAGAGTCCGGTGGTTTTTGCTCATTTCCATTTTGTGGTCTATTTCCAGGTCGAACAGTTCCCGTTTTATCTTCAGCAGGTTCAGTTCGTCGGCTTTTCCGTTTTGCGTGAGTATTTTCAGCTCTTCGTCCAGATACTTCTTCTTTTGTGGGTAGAGGTCGAACTCCCGATACATCAGGCAGGCCCTTACAGCTTGTGTAAATTGTTCGTAGGCCGGAGTCATTTCTCCCATAATCAGGTCGAAGGGATAATCTCGCAGATAGTCGATGTCCTGGGTGCGGTAATACTCCTCCACGTTGGTCAGTACTTGGCAGAATCTTTTTACATCTTCCAGTGCGGCCGTATTTTTCAGTATCCCCAACGTGTCGTTTTTCTTCACTTCCGACTGGTTTTCCACGAAGAAGCATTCTATCATGCCTGCGCGGTTGGCCGTAATCCACTCCACGCTTCCTGTGTCGTCTATGCGTATCTCTTTCTCCACGGTGTCGGGATATTGGAACAGGGCAGCCCCTGCTATCAGCAGCGCTACAAGTCCATATACTATGTAGCTGCCCGTGTGTATCAGCCATTCCGGCATGTCGCCCAGCATGTCGTTGCTTTCGCGGCTGTATATTTCCACTTTTTCCGTATCCGGTTTATAAATTTCTTCCATCTTTTTCAGTCTGTTATGCACTAAGTTCCAGTTGGTTTTTCACTAATCGGAAGTAATCTCCCTGCTTGGCTATCAGCTCCTCGTGCGTACCCTTCTCCGTGATTTCGCCCTCTTTCAGCACCACAATCTGGTCGGCGTTTCTCACGGTACTGAGCCTATGGGCCACAATGACTACCGTCTTGTTCTTGAAAAAGAGGTCCAGGTTGTGCTGTATGGCCTTTTCGTTGTCGGTGTCGAGCGCGTTGGTGGCTTCGTCAAAAAACAGGTAGTCCGGATTCCGGTAGATGGCGCGTGCTATCAGCAGCCGTTGTTTTTGCCCTTGGCTCAGGCCTTGTCCCGTGTTGCCTATCTTCGTGTTGTATTTCAGCGGCAGCGATTCTATGAATTCGCGTATGTTGGCCATTTCCACGGCGTAGAGCATCCGCTCTTTGTCGATGGTCTCGCCGTCGGGGGCAATGTTTCCGGCTATGGTGTCGCCGAAGATGAACCCTTCCTGCATCACCACTCCGCAGTGCTTGCGCCATTCCCTGAAGCTGATTTTCTGCAACGGACGGTGGCCTATCCTGATTTCTCCTCCGGTGGGGGGATAGAATCCCAGCATCAGCTTTATCAGGGTGGTCTTTCCGCTTCCGCTGAGGCCTACGATGGCTGTGGTCTTTCCGGCCGGGATGTGCAGCGAAAGGTTCTTGATGATTTGCCTCGATTTCTCCGAACCGTAGGAGAACAGCACGTTTTGCAGCCAGATGTCGTCTTGCCCCGTCAGGTCGGTTTCCGGGTTGCCGTTTTCCTCCTCCTCGTCCGGTTTGCCGTGTATTTCGCCCAGGCGTTCCAGGCTCAGCTTGGCATCCTGCGTGCTCTGCATGAATGCTACGAACTGGCTGATGGGTCCCTGCATTTGCCCGATGATGTACTGTATGGAGAGCATGACGCCCAGCGTGATGTCGCCCTGCAATACAGCGGTGGCCGACAGCACGGTGATGAGTATGTTCTTCACCTCGTTGATGAGCACGGCGCCCACCTGCTGCCATTGCCCCAAGTTGAGCGAGCTCATGTTGATGCGGAACAGGGCAGCCTGTATGTTCTCCCATTCCCACCGCTTCTGCTGTTCGCATCCCAGCAGTTTGATGTCCTGCATGCCGTAAATCAGCTGCATCAGGTTGTTCTGGTTGAGCGACATCTGCTCGAAGTTCTTCCGGTTCAGGTCGGCGCGCTTGCGCATGAAGAGCCTGACCCAGCCTATATAGAGCAGGCTGAACAGGATGAATATGAGGAATATCTTCCAATTGTAGACGGCAAGCACCATGCCGAAGATGACCACGGTAAGGGTGGCGAAGAGTATCTGCAACACCGATTGGGTCAGGAAACTTTCTATCTGGTTGTGGTCTTCGATGCGCCTTATCAGGTCGCCCGTCAGCTTGCTGTCGAAGAACTTCATAGGCAGGCGCATCAGCTTGGAGAGGAAGTCGGAGATGAGCGACACATTGACCCGTGTACTGATGTGCAACAGTATGCAGCGGCGAATCACTTCGATGAGTGTGCGGCTGAACACCAGCATCAGCTGTGCCGCCAGTATCAGCCAGATGAAGTTCAGGTTGCGGTGTCCGATGCCTTGGTCCACGATGGTTTGCGTCAGGAAGGGGAACACCAGTTGCAGTACGCTTCCGGCCAGCAGCCCCACCATCAGCTGCACCATGGCCTTCCGGTAGGGGCGCACGTAGTGCAGCAGGTACCACAGGGAGAGCTTCTCATACCTGATGGGCTCTGTTTCATAGAACTGCGGAGTGACGTCAATCAGCAGCGCGATGCCCTTTTCCACGCCTCCCTGCCGCGTGCTTATCCAGCACTTCTTCAGTTCCGCTTCCTCGTATTTCAGCAGTCCATAGGCAGGGTCGGCAATGTAGAAGAAGGTTTTCCCTTTTTTCTTCTCCACCTTGTATAGCACCACGAAGTGCTCTTGGTTCCAGTGCAGTATGCAGGGAAGTTTCGACTGCGATGCCAGTTTCTCCATGGTGGTGCGGATGCCGGTGGCACGCAGCCCTATGCTTGCGGCCGCTTCGCTGATGCCCAGCAGGTTTACTCCGGTGCGCTGGATGAACGATTGTTCCCTCAGTTGCTGCACGGAGAAAGTCTTTCCGTAATGCTTGGCTATCATGCGCAGACAGGAGGGGCCGCAGTCCATGCCGTCCAGTTGCTTGTAGAATGGAAATCTTTTCATGGTTATCGTTTCTTTTGTGAGCTTTTCAGGCATAGCATCAGCTGGTCCGCCAGCTCGTCCAGCCGCAGGTTTTCCAGCTCATACAGGTGGCACAGCTCTTTCTGCTGTTGCACCAAGCATTCCCGGTTGCCCAGCATGTCTGTGATGCGGCTGCCCAGCTTGTGTGGGGTCATCCGGCGGATGTCGCGTGGCGGCAGCACCAGTGCCGGCACGTGGGCAAAGGTGCATTCGGTCTGCACGTTCCAGTCGTCGGTCACCAGTGCCAGGTCGCACAAGGGGAGCAGTGCATGCAGGTCTTGCGGCCGGTAGACGGCTATGTTTTCGGGCATCACGAACAGCTGCTCTTCCGCCGCTCCGTGATTGGTCAGCACGACAAACTGATGCTCCGGATGGTCTGCACTGTGCCTTTTTATCGCCTTGTATATCTGCTCCACACGGTTTGCAGGGGTGTCCTCTTTCTCCAAAACGCCGATGATGACGGTTGCCGAGCGTCCTTCCTTCATCTCTTCCACTTTTTCGATGAAGTCGGCTTTTCTGGCTCCTTCCGAGAGCGGCGTGTAGGGCGAAGGCGGCAGATACAGGATGCCAGCGTCGCGGTTGCTGTTTGCCGGCTCTTCCTGTGTGGTCACCAGCAGGCACTCTATTCCGTGCTGTCGATAGACCGCCGCGTGTTCTTGCAACAAGAGGTCAAGCAACGTAAGGTCGGGTGCAAACCACTGCAAGTCGTCGGGGTAGAATATCCTCCCGATGCCCTTTTTCAGCAGTTCGGAGGTAAAAACGGAGTCGGAAGTATCGGTGTAATATACCTCGCATCCCTTCTTGCCCATCATGTACGCCAGCCTGACGGTGACCCGTACCCTGCCGGTCTCTTGCCTTATGTCGAAAAGCAGGTCATACATAGCCTAGCCGTTTAGTTGCCCTCCCCCGTTTTCAGTCCTAAAGCCGAATAGAGGGTGTTCCCGTCGTAGTGGTAGGTACCTTGGTACCTGTCATAGAGGATTTCAATGCCCAGTTCGTAGCGGAAATAGGCAAGGTATTCGAAGAAACTAGAACGGGACAGTTCCAGTTTCTTGGCAAACTCTTCGGGGGTGCCTGTGCACCGGTGCTGAATCATGAAATCCATGCGCAGCACTTTCTTTAAGTCAATTCGCTTCATAGTTGTAAATTATTAAGGAATATGTTTTCAGGGTCATTTGCGGAAAGTTCCTTCTAAATACCTTGTTCCAGGCCCTGTCAGCTCTATGCGATATTCTCCTGACGCTAAGCTGCCTATCGGGATAAGAACGTTGGAAGTTTCTACTTTTAGTATAGTTTGTTGGTATACTGCTTCTCCTGTAGACAAGCTGGTAATGCTGACTGTAATGTCGCAGTCGGGTTTATTGTTTTGGACATTAATATAGTTGTTCCAAAGATAAACGGTGATGGGGATGGTGGGGAGACTACGTTCTGTTACTTCCTCTGTAGACCAATCTCCTTTTACGTCTATTTTCTGGTTTTCATAAATAGAAGAATAACTTTTTGAAATAAATAGAAAGCAAATAACAATGCTTGCTATTAGTGCTACATGCACAGATCTTGTTTTGACTATCATAATTTTATGTTTTTTGATTTGTTGCAAAAATAAGGTATATTATACTGATTTTTATAGACATGATGAGGACGCTATATAGACATAACAAGAAAGGTAATAAGCTGCATTTTAGCTTATTACCTTCTTTTTGGGTGTGTTTGAATGGACAGTCAATGCTTTAGAGGTCCCAAATCCATAAATCTAATGTCTGATTTTGCTTGAATGTTTTGCTTTGTTGTATGATGTGTTCTTTTAATCGATACTTTTGTTTGGATACGGAAGTCGAGGAGATGCCTAAAATAATTGCCATGTTGGTATTGCTCATATTGAGTTTTATTAGACAGCAAAGATGTACTTCGTATTCTGTTAGGGTTGGTATTTTTTTTAATAGCCTTTCGGTGAAGTTGTCGAATATGGAGTTGATTGCTTCTTCTATCTCTTTCCATTGTACGGCATCTATATATTTAGGTGCTGTAATCAAACTTTTGAGTACTTTGTCCTTTTTGACTAATTGTTTGGATAACGTTCTTTCCCGGTCGTGTAGGCGTTGGTTCTCCGTAATCAGTTCGCTCAGCTTTTTCAGTTCTTCCGATTGTGCATTGAGCGTGGAGGAATATTGTGTGATATTCTCTTGTAGTGTTTGGTTCTCACAAGCTAATGCTTCGTTTTGTTGTTGCATTTCGGTGTATGTCCTGTTCAGTTCCTCTAATTGTTCCTGCATGTCTTTATTGATTTCTATTTGCGCTGTGAGTTCTTGCATTTTTAAACGGTTATATCTGATTGTGGTTTCATTCTCGCTTATCTGCATCATGCTCCGGCGTATCTCTTCTTCTTTCTTCTGTATGATGCGCTCCTTTTTCATCAGTTTACGTTGGCTGTTGTAAATAAGAATAGCTATGGCACAGATGAATACAATTAGTACTATCAGGGCATTGCGAGTATTTCTGTCTTTTTCTATTTTAAGCTGATTCCTTTCGTTGATAAGTTTTTGTTGATTGCATTTTTCCTGCATTTCTGCTAAATTCCTATTTTGCTCTAAATGGTGAATAGAATCTAATCCAATTATCAGTTTATCCGAATATGATGTAGCTTGCTCGTATTTTTGCTCCTTCTTACTTAATTCATATAGAGTGTAGTAAGCATCAGTAGTTGTCCGGATATGTTTTTCGAATGATAGAAGTTTATTCAAATAATGATATGCTGAGTCTGCTTCTTCCATTTCAGCATATACTTTCCCGAAGAGTAGGAATATTTGTCCTTGTATTTCTTTCTTATCGTTTGCTTTCATTGCTTGCCTGAGGTATTGTAATGCTTTGGGGTAATTCCCTATCCTGAAGTAGGTTCCTGCCATTTCATTAGAAGTATGTGTAATTTTGCTTCTATTATGAATACTTTTGGCTGTTTGAATAGCTTGTTCATAATACTTAATGGCTTGCTCATAATCTTTTTTTAGGACGTGAATCCTGCCAAGGCTGATTAAAGAAGAAATAATATATCGGGGATTGTTCAATTCTATAGCGTACTGATATGATTTATTAGAATATGTCAATGCGTATTCGTTGAGATCACTGAATATATATATATTGCTTATATGGGAGTATATTAAATGGCAGAGTTGGGCATTTTTGCTTTTTTCCGCATATTCTGCTGCGTCTAAGAAAAGTTTTTGTGCTTCCTCTTTTTTATTTTGTTCTTTACAAATTCCTCCTTTTAAATATAACACTAATGCCTTCCGTTGCGCATCCTCTTGCTTCATATAGTAATCGTATGCGATATTAACTAATGAATCGTTTTGATTTATGTGCATCTTATATTTAGCTTGTGTCATCAGCAGTGCCCAAGTAGCATGCTCTAATTTCTGCGACTCGCTGGGTACTTTCATATTTTGTAATAAGTATAGTGCACTGTCGGGATGCTCGTACATGATAGCTTCGGCCTGCATTAGCTCCGGCAGAGACACGGAAGAGTGTTCTTTGGTAGAACAAGCGTTGAATACGAAAACAACAATTACTAATATGATTGTTACGGAATGAATACTTTTCATAACTGTATTGCGTAAAAATGATGTGATTTTTTGCAAAAATAGAATATTAATTATTAGAGAGGAAATAATAGTTTAAGTTTTTTCTGATTTTATCAATATTTCCCCTAACTGGATGTTTCGATGAATTGTAGCAATAGTAGAAAGCATGTAGGCGTTCCTTTTGGAAATGTGGACAGAAGAAGCCTTTGAAACTCATGTTAAAAATAGCGTTGCCCAATTGCCAGTTGTTAGAAGACATTTCTGAAGCTGTTTATACGATTCCCGGCAAATTGTTTGTATATCTCAAGAATTTCACCGAACTTTACAATGAAGCTGTGGGTAAGCGCGATGATTGTAATCAATGGTTTGGTTACCAGTAATTTGCTAATTATTAGCGATATGTACAGCTTCCTCATTATAAATGTTCTAAGAGTTTAATTCAACCAACAGGCTAATTTTATGTTTTTAATTTGTTGCAAAAATAAGGAATATTTAGATGTGTTATATAGACATCATAAAGACAGGATATAGACATACTGAAAAAGGTAATAGATTGTAGATTAACCTATTACCTTTTTCTTGATTCGTGTAAATGGACAGCTACTACTTTAAAAGTCCCAAACCCATAAATCTAAGGTTTGATTCCGCTTGAATGCTTCGTTTTGTTGTGCAATATGTTCCTTCAGCCTATATTTCTGTTTGGAAACCGAAGCAGGCGAAATGCCCAGGGAGGTTGCTATATGGGTATTGTTCATGTTGAGCTTTATTAGACAGCAAAGATGTACCTCATATTCTGTCAGGGCCGGTATTTTTTTCAATAGCCTTTCGGTGAAGTTGTCGAATATGGAGTTGATGGCCTCTTCTATTTCTCTCCATTGCACGGCATCTATATATTTAGGTGCTGTTGTTAAGCTATTGAGTACTTTGTCTTTTTTGACTAATTGTTTGGCTAATGTCCTTTCCCGGTCGTGTAGGCGTTGGTTCTCTGTAATCAGTTCGCTCAGCCTTTTTAGTTCTTCCGATTGTGCATTGAGCGTGGAGGAATATTGTGTGATATTCTCTTGTAGTGTTTGGTTCTCACAAGCTAATGCTTCGTTTTGTTGTTGCATTTCGGTGTATGTCCTGTTCAGTTCCTCTAATTGTTCCTGCATGTCTTTATTGATTTCTATTTGCGCTGTGAGTTCTTGCATTTTTAAACGGTTATATCTGATTGTGGTTTCATTCTCGCTTATCTGCATCATGCTCCGGCGTATCTCTTCTTCTTTCTTCTGTATGATGCGCTCCTTTTTCATCAGTTTACGTTGGCTGTTGTAAATAAGAATAGCTATGGCACAGATGAATACAATTAGTACTATCAGGGCATTGCGAGTATTTCTGTCTTTTTCTATTTTAAGCTGATTCCTTTCGTTGATGAGTTTTTGCTGGTTGTACTTCTCTTGTACTTCGGCCAATTCCTGTGTTCTATGTGAATTATAAATAGAATCTAATCCATCCAGATATTGATCACCGTAAAAGACAGCTTCTTTATATTTTTGTTCTTTTTTGCTTAGATTATACAATACATGATAAGCTTCATTGGTTGTATGCGAACCTTTTTTGGATGATGTTACTTGGTTTAAATAGTAATATGCAGAATCGGTGGGACCTATTTCGCTGTAAACGATTCCAAGAGCTAAATTTATTTGTCTTATTGAGCTCCTACGCTGTTATTTTTCATGGCTTGTTTTGAATAATATAGTGCTTTTTTATAATCTTCGATTTTGATATAAATACCGGCAAGTTCGTTGGAAGCAATCACTACACTTCTTATAATTTTTTTTTCTTGGGCAATATCAATGGCTTTTTGGTAATATTCAATTGCTTGATTATGTTGATTTGTCTGTCCATAAGTTCTACCAAGATAAATTAGAGAAGCAATGATATATTTATTGTTTTTTGATTGAAGCGCATGTTGGTATGATTTGTTGAAAGCGTCGAGTGCATATTCTTTATAAGAACGGAGTATATATATGTTTCCTAATTGTGCGTAAATTAAGTGGCATAATTGATAGTCATCTGTTTTTTCAGCATATTCTGTAGCGTTAAGAAAGTAATTCTGCGCTTCTTCTATCAGTTCGTTATTATGGCAGTTTTCTCCTTTATGATACAGTGTTAACGCTTTCCGTTGTGCATCCTTCTGCTTCATAAAATAGTCGTATGCGATATTGATTAACGAATCATCTTGTTCTATATACGTTTTATATTTAGCTTGCGTCATCAGCAGTGCCCAAGTAGCATGCTCTAACTTCTGCGACTCGCTGGGTACTTCCATATTTTGCAATACGTGCAGTGCGCTGTCGGGGGTGCTCGTACATGATGGCTTCGGCCTGCATTAGCTCCGGCAGAGACACGGAAGGGTGTTCTTTCGTGGAACAAGCGGTAAATAAGAAAACAACAATCACTAATAGGATTGTTACGGGATAGATGTTTTTCATAACTATAAAAGTAACATAATTTTCTACAAATATAAAACATTTGTAATTATCAAACGGATTATTACTCAAACTTTCTTTAATGAGAGTCTTAGTATGACCATCCGGAAAAACTCCTTCTATTTCTTTTTATGATTCACTTTAACAAAGCGGTGTTTATTAGCGCAATTATATTGGTCAAGTCCGTTTCTATTTATCATTATTAAAGATGCAGGGAACTCTTAATATAATGAGTCGAGCGGACTTGACCTACTTGTTTGTTAATGGAAAGTTCAACGAACTATCGATATGAATAATGAATCTAATTTTTGAAAGGATAGCCCGGCCAGAAACCCACGCCACCTGGTCAAGGCAGGCATGAATTTCAACTTCTCTTTTACATCCTGCTTTTCTGTGCCTCTCCCGCACCTGTTCCTTTGTATTTGTTCTTGGCGGCATTGAACTTATAACGGACGGTCAGGCTGACGCTGTGCGATTGGGCAGGTAGGTAAGTGTTCAAGGTTTGCAGTGCGCCTAGATAGGTGAGGGTATGTGTCCGGGTGCTGCTGAACAGGTCATGGATGCGAAACTGGCAACTCAACCTGTTGTTCATCCAACTTTTGAAGAAAGTCAGTTGGGCAGACCAGCTTGAGTGCACTATTTCGGTATTCTCGCTATGCCCTGTGGAGTGCCACGAAAGGTCAGCGTTGATCAGAAAATGATGGGGAAGTTGCAAGCTATTGTCCCATGACAAGTTCACAAGGGGAGTATCAAGGGTACGTTTCCCTTCGGGGGTATCTGCCCGGAATCCTTGTTGGAACAGGCTTGCCGTGAACTGCGGAGACCAGAAACGGATGGTGGGCGAATAGGACAGGGAGGCAAACACGTTTTCGTATGCCGGTGCATTGACCGTTGTCAGTAGAGCAATGGTAGGCGTATCGGGCGCATACAGACTGCTTGCTGTGACGATGGCATCGCGGGTGTGGACATATCCGGCAGTGAACTGTATCTGGTGATAGATGGCGTTCAGTATGAGGTTTTGCGATAATTGCGGGCGGAGCAACGGGTTTCCGCTTTCGTAGGTATAACGGTTGTTATAGACGATGTTGGGACGCAACTCATGGTAAGTAGGGCGCAAGATATTCGAGGTGTAACTCAGTGATAGTTGGACTTTTCCTATCGCCAACATGGCGGTAGCCGACGGCAGCCAATGGTTGTAATGTTTGCTTTGCGTCTCACTCTTGATACCTTCTTCGTAATAATCCGAAGTGATATGCTCAAAGCGGATGCCTGCTTGAAGATACAATGGGCCGAAGTTGCGGCTGTATTCCATGAAGGTCGAGAGACTATTCTCGCGTATCTCGCTATTGGCAGCTTTCAGGATGGCTTCCGCATTGTTGAATTCATTCTGATGGAGGGTACGCACATATTCTCCGCCTATGCTGAAGTCCCCACCAGCTATGGAACGTGACAAAACCAACTTGCCGGCATAGAGCCGATTGTCCGCCTCGCTATGGGTGTTCACCTTTTGCGTGCTTTCCGTTGCACCAGTCTGTATGGATTCGTGGGTATGGTTGTCCGAACGGTTCTTGCTTTGCAGCATATCAGCGTTGAAGTCCATTTCCCAATCGTTTATCTGGCCTTTGTAATAAAGGTTCAGCAAATGTTTGCTTTGCTGGTCCCGGCTGTCATAGCGGCTGGCCAGTTGTTCTTCCGGTTGGTTGTCTTGATAGACATCGCTGTTCAGGATGCCCCAACTGTCATATCCGGGAAGGCGTGTGAAACTATAACGTGCTCCGATGGCATGTTTAGGGCTGAATACGTAATTGGCGGAAAGGGTGGAGTGCAGTTGCTGGTTGTGTTCTTTTTCGTCCATGTATGCTTCCTGCCTCCATTGTTTGTCCAGCCGGGTTTGTTGGATGAGGTCTTTTTTGCTCCAATCCCGTCGGTCGCTTCCCGTCAGTGTGCCAGTCAGGTCGAATCCTCCGGTACGGTAGTTGAAGCCGATTTGCTTCAGCAATCCCCATTCTTTATTATAAGAGACATTCGTACGGGTACTGAATCCGAATCCGTCACCCTGGATGCGTTTAGTGGTGATGCGCACCACGGCCTTTACCGATGCCGCATAGCGTGCCCCGGGACTGTTAATGACTTCCACCGATTTGATGTTGTCACTTGCCAGCCTGTCCAATTCCGTATGGTCGCGCACTTTCGGCCATTGATATATACTTCTGCCGTTCCACGTCCGAACACGTTCACTTGTCTTCCATCGGCCGACAGTCCGGGAACCCTGTTCAGCAAATCTTCAGTCGTGCCTGCTTTTTCAGTAAAGTGCCTGCTACGCTTGTCAACAATGAACTGCCTTTTATGTGCGCCTTGGGTGGATTGCCTTTCACCACCACCTCGCCCAGCTGTTGGGTGTCGGCGGTCAATATCAGTTCTTCTGGTATTTGCTGGTGCTCATCTACCGATAAATGCAGGGTGGCGTAGCCCACGCACGAGATGCGCAATATTCCTTTTTCTTTCCTTCTTACCTCCATGGCAAAATGTCCATCGCTTTTGCTTATGGTTCCTTGTATAAATACGCTGTCCGGCAACGACAACCATACCACATTGGCATACTCTATCGGTGCTTTTCTTTCGTCCGTCACTCTACTTTGGATAATGACGGGTGCTTCTTGTCCCATGGCAGTGGTATGGCAACCTATCCATCCCGCTAAGATAGCGAATATTATCTTTATTGCTTTTGCATGTTTACCTATTGTTCCCATATTTCTTTATCTTGTTTGATTTGTGCTATCATTAGTAGAATACGTTCTAAATGCATTTTACCTTAATTCCGCAACTTAGGATGATGGCAATCATTTGACGGTCATTGACCGCGTATTGTTTCAAGCCGCTTTGTGGGATAAGAGATGGTGTGCTCAGAAAGGATGATTCTTGGTGAGTCACGATAGATTGAATATCAAATCAGCTTTATCATCATGGAATCTTCACTTTATAATGATTGTTGCGGGTTTAAGCGTTATTATAAATGAATTGAATAATCTATGGCACATTCCTGAGGCTTATTATAGAGACTATAATTGGCATAATTTCTTAATCGACAATTTCTTAAAGTACATTTGTTATTTAAAGTGCAAGTCGCACATTGATTTATTTTTTCCAACTGAATACTACCTCGGAACATTTTCCATTTTTCTTTATTTTCCCAAATGTCTTCTAAATATTCCTTAGTAAGGTCTCCCATTATAAGTTCTTCGTTCCCAAATCCATAAACGCATGGATATAATTTTCCATCAGCACTAACACCTATTCGTGTCGTTCCTGCAGAGCAATATACCTTGTTCGAATTGCTGAAATTATTATTTAATGATGCAACTTCTATCAAATTAAGATTAACTTTCCCATTATACTTGTCTTTGATTTGCTCAAAATATGATTTTGCTAGTTGTCGTTGGGATAAAGATAGAATTAAATTTGCATTTTGTTTGGCTCTACCATTATTTTCTATAAATCCGAATGCAACGCTTCGTACTCCCATAGAATCTGCGAAATTTACAAATTCTTTCATATATAAGTAATTGTGAGCATTTATAGTATATGATAAAGAAATACGAGCTTTATGATTAATCAAACGTTTTATAGATTTAATAACTTGTTGATAAACTCCTTTTCCACGTAAATCATCATGTAGTTTCTCTGAATGACCATCTAGTGAGATAGATAAAGTCACATTATTCTTAGACAAAGCATCAATATTGTAATCATTTACTAATGTGGCGTTTGTTAATATCGTATAATGTATTTTTTCATTAACAATTTCATTGAAAAGCGTGGAAAATTGTGAATAACAGAGAGGTTCACCTCCGGAAATAGTAACATCATGCACTTTGTTTCGAACAAATTGCTTTATAATACTTACCCATTGTTCTGCTTCTAATTCTTTAAATTTATGGCTATAAGGTGATGAATTTTGAAAACAATGGCGACACTTTAAATTGCATTTGTGAGTAAAGTGTAATTCAACTCCATAAGGTGCAGAAGCTACTGGTATGTCATATCCACTCATGTCGCATTTTTTGTAATGAAAATCTTCCGTGTTAAATGGTTCGTTTGACTCTACCAACAAGTCAAAAGGTACTATTTTGTTACACACATTCCAAAAACCTTCCCAATCAAAATTTATGTCTTTAAGTACAAAGTGGGTCATTAGCTCATTAACAGATAAAGCGTGTAGCCTAAAAATATTTAAAAGGGTATAGGTCGGTTTTTTTATTATATAATTCATTTGAGTATGAATATTATATATGGAATATCTTTTATTGGGATGGTGAGGATCTTCACGTAGTATCCAATTGTTTCCTAATGTATGGCGAATATTTAAATCTATCATTTTTAATAAAACTTATGTTTACAAAAATAAAAGTATCAAAAATAGGACATGGTAGTATCTCATCTAATTCTGATACTTTCATAATAGTATGAAATTCTCTATTTGTTAACCGCAACAAACTATAAGACCGAATACCGATTCAGACGGAGCTTCTTCTTCAATGTTACCATTTCCACCTGCTAAGTTTTCGGCATCTTCATTTGATAGAATTTCGTTTTCGATACTTTCGTTTGAGAAAGTCTGTTTTCTCAGAACTTCTTCCGTGGCTTTCGCCTTTTCTTCATTTTTGTTCATAATTTAAATAGTTTAAATGAAACAATGTTATTTCACTGCAAACATACAATTTGATAATCCAGCTATTTCGGACTATATAACGTCTTTTTGAATTTTAACATTTATTGTTTAAAATCGTAACTATTCAGCGGACACACTGAGATATTCGCCGTTCAGAAAAGGGCAAGTA
>CAMWGU010000056.1 GCA_947173895.1 uncultured Bacteroides sp.
CCATTCGATTTGGGAATCTCCACACGACGCACGGGGTTCGGATGGTATTTACCATCATAAATGGAAGTTATTAGCTTATCCTTGTGGCAACGAAGATAAGGAAGCAATTCGTCCACTTCCATATGGTCAATGCCGCCACTACCCTTGTTACTCTTTACCTGTTTATAAGCAAGGTTTAGATTAGAAGGGGAAAGAATATATTCCAATAACTCTCCTTTTTCATGTTTAATGGCTGTAAGATGATTTTCAGTTATCCCAATGAAAGTCTGCATACCAATCATGACTTCAGGTTCCACCCTCTGCGCCGATTGGTCGGATAGAGTTTCTATGTTCTGCTTTCTTCCCCTCATAAGGTAACATTCAGGTATCTTACATAATTAAGGTTCAGCCCTTCCCTATTATGGTGAGTAACAGGTACTATGGCTTCGGCTGACTTCTCACGACAAATCTTGTTTCAACCAGATACAGTTGTGCCGCACCTGTCCGTGAGACCTCCCCAGATAAGAACGTACGCTTTCATCTCATATACCCTCTGATTCTACTACATAGGGATTCGGATAGTTATAGGACTTTGTTTTGTTTAGCAAACTTGTCCTCCAAATGTAGCCTTATAATCAGTTTCTGTTCGTAGAGCCGAGAGTTTGCCGCCAGCTTCCTTCAGATTCCTCCTCGCGAAGGACACCCTTGCCTTGGGCTAACGATTCCCACTATCAGGGCTCGTTGGGGACTTACACCCTATAGCGCACGCCCATGCTGGGCGTACTAAAAAAAGGGCCCCCTCATCACTGAGAAAGCCCTCTGTCTTATTTTAACGAAACTTTAAAGAGAATTTATATTCAAATTTATCTTTTGTTCCACCATACTCGCTGGTCGCGCGTATCGTTACCATTCAAATCCGCTTTGACAGCTGCTTCATAATTTTCAAGATTGCCTTGATAGATTTCACTGTCATACTGGTGACGATAAGGTATATGATCAATTGTTGTACAAACCGGACCTACCTCCAACTTCGGAATTTCAAAACGACGCCAGTCGGACCATGCTTCGAAACCGTCTGCCATGAAACCACTGATCCAACGTTGAAGTGCGATTTTATTTATTTTCTCAGCATCGGTGCCTGCATAAGCAACAGCCTCCTGTGCCAAGTATTCATCAGCTCCTTCAGCACCCCATTGTTCAAATGAAGCTTTGATACCGGCTGCATAAAGGACTGCCGGATCAGCCTGGATCCAACCGCGCTGAGCAGCCTCAGCCTCGATAAGCAACATACGAGAAGCAGTAATAATGGGGAAAGTAGAAGTAACCTCTGTCAGCGAAGGATGATAGAAACAACATATTTTATTAAAATAGTTCACTTCGGACGATTCAATGCCCAACGGCATACCCTGATACTTGTCAAAGTTCTTCAGATCTTCGTCCGACACACCTGCCTCCGCCTGAGTTTTGCCGAAAGGAATCAATGAACAAGTGCTGAACAAACGGTTGTCCTTCAATTCCTTCAACTGATCGACATAATACTTATTAGGAACAAAATTATAATTATAATTCACACCATTATAATATAAATAGCCTACTGTATTGGCTTCAAAACTATAATTCAGGTTATACGCATTATCCTCTATGGCACCATCGGCATAAGCCTGTGTAAAGCGTGCGCGTCCTTCGGCCGGAGCCACATCTGCCAACTTGATGGCAAGCATCATACGCGTAGAAGCATTCAGCTTTTTCCATGCACGGATGTTACCGTCAAACAGAATATCGGCTGTGCTCAGTGAACCGCTTTCATCAAACTGGTTATAGGCTTCCTTCAAATCGGCATCCAGCTTCATATAGATAGTTTCTTGAGAATCGAACACCGGAGTGAAATTATCATCACCTGCCTGAAATGCCTCTGTATAAGGAAGAGGCCCCAGCGCATCGGTAAGGTGCATATAAATAAATCCCATCAAGGTACGGGCCACTGCTATCTGATTGGCATTGTCACCAAACTGCAGAACTGTAGGTTTTCCCTTTTCGGCTTCATCACTGTTGAAATCAATAATCTTCTTGCAGTTTTTCAACGGATACAGATAGTATGAATTGGTTCCAAAAGTAGGCCCTCCAAACGCACCATACTGGTTATTGTTCTTCTCGGACATATAGCCGGGATACATTTGAGTCCACGGATAGTAATAGTTTGAATTCAAAGAAAAATACTTCACATAAGTGCAAGCATGCGTAAACAACATACTGGTGTTAGCTTCTGACGGTGCATTGGGATCTTTGTTTATATCACCAAAGTCGGTCATATCGCATGCTGTAAATGTTGCAGCAAGACTTAAAGACAATAATAATGACTTAATATATTTCATAACAATTCTTCGTTTTATGGTTTAAAAAGCAAGATTAACAGTGAAACCGACTGAACGGGTTGCGGCAGCATTACCACCCTCGAAATATCCCATACCCATTTCGGATGCATCTACATTAGGACATGCAGAATAAATCAACCATGGATTAGAAGCATTGATTGCTACACTGGCACGGCTCAATCCGACATTCAGCTTCTTCAATGCCTGCGAAGGAAGCGTATACGACAAAGATACCTCACGAAGTTTTACATACGTGCGATCGTACACCCATTCTTCCCATACACGAGAAGCTGTAGTATAATACAATTTCGCATTCACATAAGTATCCACCTTGTTGCCTTGCTGATCCACACCGGTCATGTGCACACCACCACCTTGGCTCACCGGTTCGCGAACATTGACACCACGGTCGTTGATTTCTGCCGTCTTGTCCAAAATACCACTGCTACTGCCCCACATATTGGTGTACGATACAATTTGTCCCCCTACCGAGAAGTCGATATTGGCCGACAAACGGAAATTCTTGAAAGTAAGGCTAGTATTGAAACCACCTGTGAAATCTGGATGGAAGTTTCCTAATTCGTCTAATGTATTTTGGTTATAAGTAGGCACATACTCACCGCCATACAAGGCCTTTTGGCTATCGCTCAGTTTGCGGAAGATGATGTTGCCATTGTCATCGCGTTCCCACGTGTTACCGGTAATCACACCCAGTGATTTGCCCACTATGGCATAGTTATACAAACGGCTTGTAAATGAAGTCCAATAAATAGAATAAGAATCTACTCCATCCGCCAATTCCACCAGCTTGTTATTATTCTTAGCGATATTGAAATTCATCTCCCATTTCCAGTTCTTAGTAGAGATGGGCAAACCTCCCAAACTTAATTCGATACCGCGATTACGAATCAAACCGGCATTCATCTTACGAGTAGCGTAACCAGACTGCGGAGCCGATGTAACAGAAATAATCTGGTTCTTATCATCGCGCGTATAGTAGTTGAAATCACCCCACAAACGATTATTGAACAAACGGAATTCAGTTCCTATTTCGTAAGAAGTAGAAATAGACGGTTCGATATTGTAATTTTTCTGAGAAGTAGGCTCATACATTGTGGCATGAGAGCCATAGCTGGTACTCAGCGCATAAGTAGGATAAATATTGTACGCACTGAGGGTAGTACCTACCTGTGCCGCACTGGCACGCAGTTTCCAGAAGTTCAACCATTCTGCATCTACCCATTTATGAGCCAGTACAGAAGCCGAAAGTCCGCCATACCAATAACTGTTGTGATTGGGGCTCAACGTAGAAGACATATCGTTGCGGATGGAAGCATCCAAGAAATAAGTATCGTCCCAACCCACAGTGGCTGTAGCATAAACACTGCGTTCCTTGTAATGTGTCTTATCATTGTAAGCCAGTGCAATGGTTCCGGATGAGGCAGCCAGGTTATAATAATTATCCAAAGACAAATCGTAATCGGTGTTGGTATATGCATACAGGTTATCGTATGTATAGTCACGTGCTTCAGCAAACAATGCAGCATCGACAGTCAGTTTGTCATTGATAAACGACTGTCCCCAAGTCAAACGTCCCTGCACAGTCAAATCTATCAAACTGTTTTGATCCTGACGGTAGTTCGACTGAAAGTTAATAGAACCGGAAGGACGTTCACGTTCCAGCTTATAACCACGAATATTACCATTCACACGTACTCCCGCTTTCAGGTTGTAAGGAAGATCTATTGACACATCGCCGCTGAACACATTCCATTGGTAAACAGTACGATGATTGTATTCATGAAACAAGGCATAGGGGTTGTCATGAAAGGCAGCACGCTGATTGTTCACACTGTTGATATTCCAAGTTCTCCATGATCCGTCCGGACGTTTATAGTCTTTATAATCCTTCAGGTTGACATTGGTCTGTCCCCATTGAGTATACTCCTGCAAAACCGTACGAGCACCACTATACCCACTTTCGGCCGCATTGTGATTCTGACGATATGTGTATTTATAATCTAAAGACACATTCATCCACGGTGTGGGTTTGAAATTGGTTTTGAATCCTAAGAAACGACGGATTGCATCCGAATTGGGCTGTACACCCGTACGATAACTGTTCGTGAAAGAAACACGGGTATTAAAATCCTTCACACTCTTCGAGAACGATACATTCGTAGTATTGGTCACACCTGTCTGATAAAGATCTTTCAAGTCCAGACCATGTTGCCATGAAGCCGGTTTCCCATAATGGCTGCTGGTTTCGTCCAATGAAAGCGGAGTGACGTATTTCACAGACGGATCGTATGCAGCTCCCCAAGAAGTATCTTCATTATAATCGTAGACATAAGCACCTTGCAAGCCGGCAATGCTACCATTATACAGATCATAAATATCCTGAGCACGATTACCCTTCTCCGTACCTCCGTATCCGCCTCCACCATAAAGTTTCTGCATATTGAAATGATTGTAGTACATTTCGGCCTGCAAAGTATGGCTCACTTCCAAAAGTCCTTTTTCACTTTTTCCAGACTTGGTAGTAATAATGATAGCACCGGCTCCACCACGCGATCCATACAGAGCCGTAGCGGCGGGACCTTTCAATACGTTGATGCTTTCCACGTCATCCATATTGACGGAGTTTTTATTAGTAATAGCACCATCTACTACATAAATAGGTTCATTTGCCGGATTTTCTGATTGTGAACCGGAAGGAATAGAACCCGATCCACGCAAAATGATAGTACCTGCATCAAAGCCGGCACTTGCACCACCTATAAAACGGGCACCCGATACTTTACCCGCCATCGCATTGCCTAAATCTGTCTGACGTGAAATAGTTAAATCCTCACCTGCCACTTTCTGTGTGGAATATCCCAACGCCTTTTGCTTGCGGTTCAATCCCTGAGCTGTGACCACCACTTCATCCAATGTTTTTGCATCCGACTTCATAATGATAGTCATACTGCCACGTTGAATTTCCACTCGCTGTGTGGTCATTCCCAAATAAGAAACAATCAATGACTTTGCATTTGCAGGAACATTATTGATAGTAAACTTACCATCTACATCCGTAATTGCTCCGACAGCAGTACCTTCAATCAAAACAGATGCACCGATCACCGGCTCTCCATCATCTGCCGAAGTAACAACTCCCGCAACTGTTTTAGGAACTTGTCCCATAGCCAGCCCTACACCAAGCAACAGACAGGCCAACAACATTAACACTTTTTCTCTCATAATTCTCTCTTTTAATTAAACATTACTAAGTTCTTTTGGAACTTATTTTATTAATAACAGCGCAAAGATATGAATTAATATTAAAAAACAAATAAAAAAGAATCATTTTTCTTATTTACTATTCTTCTTTAAAATCAACCATAATACTACTTTTCATCATAAAATACCATAAAACACATTCAAATACTTATAAAAACAAAGAAATATATTTCAAAATAAAATAAGACAATACAGCCATTACAAGCAATAAAACCTTAAAAATGCTTTCATTATTCAACTAATACAAAATCGTATAACCGATATCCTTTTAACAAATTATTTCCATGAATCCGAGAACGTTCGATTGCATACCTAATGCTCAGTTCCAAAAGAACTCATTATCATCCCTCTCATGTTCATTCTTTACCTTAAAAATCAAGATTTACTTCTAAATGCCTGTCAATGCAGCATAATGGCCACATCTATTTTCCGCACTTAGTTCTACCTATATGCTACCTATTACGACAGCAACATACTGACAGACAAGGTATAATAGAGCCTTTTCCAAAGTATTATTTCTACCTATTAGAAATTGCCTGTTATCAAAACAACAAGAAAGAGGCATCACCTTCCTTTATGCTGGAAAGTAATGCCTCTCTCTTATCTTAATTAAACAATATCCTCTTATTCCTCTTCCGTATATCGTTCGATAGTCTGATCACGGTCAGGACCTACTGATACAATCTTAATCGGAGTTTCCAATTGCTCTTCCAAGAAAGAAACATAAGCATTAAATTCTTCCGGAAACTCATCCTCACTGGTCATTTTGCTCATATCGGTCTTCCAACCGGGAAGTTCTGCGTATATGGGTTCCACATCCTCCGCAATGTCATAGGGGAAGTAATCAATCTCCTCACCTTTCACTTTGTATGCTACACATGCCTTGATGGTTTCGAAATCATCCAACACATCACTTTTCATCATAATCAATTGGGTCACTCCATTCACCATAATAGAATACTTCAAAGCTACAAGGTCAATCCACCCGCAACGACGCTCACGACCTGTTACTGCTCCGTACTCATGTCCCAAATCACGAATTTTCTGGCCTGTCTCGTCAAACAATTCAGTAGGGAAAGGACCTGAGCCTACACGAGTGCAGTAAGCTTTCATGATGCCATATACATTGCCAATCTTATTAGGCCCGATACCTAAACCGGTGCATGCACCGGCACAGATAGTATTTGAAGAAGTGACAAAAGGATAGGAACCGAAGTCTACATCGAGCATCGTTCCTTGAGCACCTTCACAAAGCACGCTCTTTCCCTCCTTCAGCAAGCCGTTGATTTCGTGTTCACTGTCTACCAAATGGAACTGCCTCAGGTATTCCACGCCTTCCAGCCATTCTTTTTCCAATTGGGTTATATCATATTTATAGTTCAGGCTCTTTAAGATTTGTTCGTGACGTGTCTTGGCCTTGGCATATATCTCTTCAAAGTTATGAAGGATATCACCTACACGAACTCCTGTACGGCTAACTTTATCCGTATAAGTGGGACCGATACCTTTTCCGGTAGTTCCTACTTTAGCATCTCCTTTGGCCGCTTCGTATGCTGCATCCAAGATACGGTGGGTAGGCAGAATCAAATGAGCTTTTTTCGAAATGTGTAAACGCTCTTTCAGCGGGTGTCCGCTAGCCTCCAAAGCTTCGGCCTCAGCCTTGAACAAAGCAGGATCCAAAACCACGCCATTACCGATAATATTTACCTTGTTTCCTTGAAATATTCCGGAAGGGATGGAGCGAAGCACATATTTCTGCCCTTCGAACTCCAATGTATGACCAGCATTCGGACCTCCTTGAAAACGTGCTACTACATCATAACGGGGAGTCAGAACATCAACTACTTTTCCTTTGCCCTCATCACCCCATTGCAAACCTAACAAGACATCTACTTTCATGTTTCTTCGTTTTATTGTTACTTATCATTTTTCTTTCTACGTTTGACCCAAGTACATTTGCTGCATATCCCATATATATATAAAGAATAGTGTGACGCATGAAATTTCTTTAGCTTTGTATTGGCTATGGCCTGTTTCAGATTTTCGTCCTGAAATTCGGTCACTTTACCACATTCCGTACATATCATGTGATGATGGGTTTCATTGTTGTAAGCGCGCTCGTACTGGGAAGAATTGCCAAACTGATGCTTGATAACCAATTTTGCATCGATCAAAAGAATGATGGTATTGTAAAGAGTAGCCCGACTTACGCGGAATTTTCCCTCATTCGCCATATAATTATACAGCGTATCAATGTCAAAATGGCCTTTGATGGAATAAATAGTATCGAGTATAGCATAGCGTTCAGGTGTCTTTCGATGCCCGTTCCCCTGCAGATACTCTGTCAGGATCTGCTTTACTCTATCTTTTACATTCTCTTCCATCACAAATTTCAGTTCTGCCGTCAAAGTTAAACCTTTTTATGATAACATGAAAGCTTAACGCCAAGATTCTGTTTCTAATTTTATATCTTCCACCCAAAACGCCACTTTTTCCTTGTCCGATTTAGCCAACGGAGCCAGCAAACGATTCAACTTTTTGCTATTTTCCCTGCTTTGAAGGGCAAACTTCTTCAGAGCCGTAGCAGCAGCCTTCTGAGTTAGTATTCCTTCACTTTGCAAAGTAGCTATAGCTTGATCTAAAAATTCGGCTTCCGAACGTTCGACCAGCAGATTTCCATTCATAAGCAACCTGGCCATCAACATGAAACCACATAATTGAACATATTCGCGCTCATCGGCCATCCACTCAAACGACTTGTCTGACGCATACGGCAAATGCTGAAACAAGGTCATACAGGTAAGTTCCACTATTTCGGGATAACGCATATCCTCCACCCATATATCGGCTATCTCCGGATAAAACGTATCGACCGGTTGCAACATTCCTGCCAAGATTTTACACTCGCGGATGTTTTCTTTCCATAAAGTCTGGGCCACCTCATGATTTTTCTCATAGCAAGCGGCTATTTCTTTCAAACGAGGAAGTTCAATCCCAAAATTCAACTTATACTCCAGCCCTTTCTCGCGCATACTTTGCGAAGCAACTCCGTTCATAAACAAACGGAACTGACCTTTTATATCTTTTATAGTTTCGTGTATGTCCATATCCATTTTTATTTATTTCTATAAGGAAGATTCGCAAACTCGTTGCTATAGCGCAACATCTGTTCCGCATAGCCTTCTTTATAAGACACTTCTACATCTATTATCTTCCCATCTTTGTCTGTCACCGCCTTGTAAACCGGATTGACAAACCCCTTATAAGGAGCCAGATGAAGTTTTTCATAACGTTCCAGCACCTCTGTATGCAATACCGGATCTATCTTGACCGCATACTCTTCCACCAACCTGCGGGCGGCCTCAAAGTCGCCTTCGCTTTTAATGCGCTGCACTTCGGCCAATAACTCGCCAAAATACATGCGCAACTTTTGGTAGTCATTAATCTTCACGTATGTTTTTCCGTCCTTTTTTATCATTTCGACTACCCGATCGGCCTCGCCTCTCTGAAACGCCCAACGAGCTATCAGCTGGCGATTGCGCATGTGTGCTTCTTCCACCGTACGCCCCAACTCGATACGCACCAACTGGGTCATCAAGCCATTCATCATATAGGTATAATATTCGGCTTTAAAAGCATCTTTGTCTGAAACCAGGCCCAGCTCAAGCATTTTGGCATCGGGCAAATAATATAACCCGAACAAGTCGGCACGCGCCTCTTCAATGGTAGCCCCGTATGCCTTCAGTGCATCCTGATCCACTCCGAACAACAATTGTCCGGATCCGTGTCCCAAGCACTCGTGCAGATCAGTATGCAGGTCTCCCGTCAGATCCGCATACTTTTCTATCCATTCCTTCTCTTGGGCACCATACACAAATTCATCTGTGAACCCATTTCCATGAGCCGCCTTGTTATAGGCATCGGTCAGGTTTCCGATGGTCACGGATTTGGACCCATGCACACTGCGGATCCAATTTGAATTGGGGAGATTAATGCCGATTGCCGTAGCCGGATACAAATCGCCTCCCAACATAGCAGCTGTAATCACCTTGGCCGACACCCCCTTGACTTTCTTTTTCTTAAACCGCTGATCGACGGGCGAATGATCCTCAAACCATTGGGCATTGGCACTTATGGTTTCCGTACGCTGGGTAGCCTCCCTATCTTTAAAATTCACTATAGACTCCCAACTTGCCTTCAATCCTAACGGATCGCCATAACTTTCTATAAAACCGTTGACAAAGTCCACGTGCGAATCCAGATCGTTCACCCAAGCAATGGAATAAGCATCGAAATCCTTCAAGTCCCCGTTCTTGTAAAATTGGATCAATTTCTCTATTACGGTTTTTTGTTGCATATTCTCTGCCACCTCAAGTGCTTTATCCAGCCAATAAACAATCCTATCAATAGCTTGTCCATACAGACCACCTGATTTCCATACCTTTTCAACCACTTTTCCGCCCTCCTTCACCAGCCTGCTGTTCATGCCAAACATGACTGGCATCGTGTCGTCGGGATCTTTCAACGCTTGATAAAAATCCTCTGCTTCCTCTTGGCTCACACCTTCATAATAATGGGCAGCCGAAGTCTGCACCAAATCCTCCCCGTCTGCCTGGTTCACACGCTTAGGCATCAACTGCGGATCAAAAATCACGGGAAACACCTCTTCACAAAGTCCGTCGAGGGTCTCTCCCTCGGCCAAGGGCAGTCTTGACGCATCTACACTACTTAATGCCGCCTTGAAAAATTCCGGTGTAAAGCCGGGAACAAATTTATCTGTGGCATAGTGATGATGGATTCCATTAGAAAACCATACGCGCTTCAAATAAGTTTCCATATTCATAAAATCTGCCTCTCTACGATCGCCCTGATAATCCGTATATACAGTTTCCAACATTTTACGAATAATCAGATTGTACTTACCATTTTGATCGAACAGTATATCACGACCTTGCAATGCGGCTTGCGATAAATAATAAACCAATTCTTTCTGCCTCAGAGTCAGGTTTTCAAATCCTTTCACCTTATATCGAAGCAATTGCAGGTCGGCAAACTGTTCGACTGTATATTCAAAATCTTCCGCTTCAGCTATGCGTCTGTTTTTTCCATCGCACCCTGTCTGTATCATTCTTCCCATCCTTTATTACAAATTAATGCCTTTTCCTATCTACCATTCGTGACCCGAAACAAAAAAAGGAAAACTGTTGTTTTCCTTTTTTCCTAATATTACGTAGCAAATAGATACTTTTATTTCTTTTCTTGATTTCTCTTACGATATCCATTAGGAGTCTCACCTACATTCTTATAGAATGCAGCATAAAAAGACTGACGGTTAGCAAAGCCTACCATGGTACTGATTTCTTCCACGTTCTTATCCAGATAGCGTTTGTCAACCAACAGATGCAAAGCGTCTTTAATGCGATACTCATTCAATAAACAAGAATAATTCATGCCAAAACGCGAATTTACCACTGCGGACAAATAACGAGTATTTGTCTTCAATT
Organism: uncultured Bacteroides sp.; assembly: GCA_947173895.1. Lineage (GTDB taxonomy): Bacteria > Bacteroidota > Bacteroidia > Bacteroidales > Bacteroidaceae > Phocaeicola. The sequence goes on from CAMWGU010000056.1 coordinate 11,138, forward strand.
CTTTTGCCAAATCCTTAGCCGAATAATTAGGATCTCTGTATTTTTTCTGAACAACTACAATGTTCAAGATTTTATCATACAGTTCGTCTGCCAGTTCTGCTCTGATCAAAGATCTATAAGCAGCTTTCTTCTCCTTCTTCTCCCTCAGGTTATACGGTCTCTTTTTAGGAGCTGCTTCCTGAGTTTCTGATTTTTTTTCCACGTCGCTCATCTGTTAATTTTCTATTAATGTTTCTTTGTTTGGTTAGTTATATAAATACTAAATATCTAATTTTTGACAAATGTGAGAAAAGTTTTTTTTATATGCAACTTTTTTGCCAATTTCTTTCTTAATTAGCACTAATCTTTTCACTTTTTTTTATGCAAAAAAGTTTATTTATCCATTTTTCCCTTTTCATCCCCTCCATTCGCGTTGCCTTTTCGAGTCTGTCAAAGTAAAGAACGAAACATTTCTTTCCGATTAATCAAATGGATACCCAATCTTATCTTAGGATTTTCGTATCTTTGTATCTCATTACATTATAAAATAGCAAACAAATATGCTTCAAACCCTTAAAAATTATTTCGGATATGATAGTTTCCGCCCTTTACAGCAAAACATCATTCAAAACCTGCTGGCACAAAAAGACACTTTGGTATTAATGCCCACGGGAGGAGGAAAATCCATCTGCTATCAACTGCCGGCCTTGCTGATGGAAGGAACAGCCATCGTGGTATCGCCGCTTATCTCATTGATGAAAGATCAGGTGGAAAGCTTGCAGGCAAACGGCATCGCGGCACGAGCGCTGAACAGCAGCAACAACGAAACCGAGAACATAAGCCTACGCCGTGAGTGCATTCAAGGAAAAGTCAAACTTCTGTATATTTCACCCGAACGGTTGCTTGCCGAAACAAATTTCCTGCTCAAAGACATACATATATCGCTATTTGCCATCGACGAGGCCCACTGCATCTCGCAATGGGGACACGACTTCCGCCCCGAATATACTCAACTGAAAATATTGCGCGAACAGTTTCCCAAAGTACCTATTATCGCCTTGACAGCCACGGCCGACAAAATTACCCGGAAAGATATTGTGCAACAGCTGGCCTTGAAAGATCCTCAAATATTCATTTCCTCATTCGATCGCCCCAACCTGAGCCTGGAGGTCAAAAGAGGATACCAACAAAAAGAAAAGACAAGAAGCATACTGGAATTTATCAGAAAACACAAGAATGAATGCGGAATAATCTATTGCATGAGCCGGAACAAAACGGAAAGTGTGGCCGAGACACTGAAAAGACAGGGCATCCGCACAGCCGTCTATCATGCCGGACTAAGTAACGAGATGAGAGACAAAGCGCAAAACGACTTCATAAACGACCGGGTGCAAGTGGTATGTGCCACGATTGCTTTCGGCATGGGAATCGACAAGTCCAACGTACGCTGGGTCATACATTACAATCTTCCCAAAAGCATAGAAAGCTTTTACCAAGAGATAGGACGAGCCGGACGCGACGGCATGGAGAGCGACACGCTATTGTTCTATTCGCTGGGCGACCTGATTATGTTATCCAAATTTGCCGCCGAGAGCGGGCAACAGGAAATTAACCTGGAAAAACTGCACCGGATGCAACAATATGCCGAAGCGGACATCTGCCGAAGGCGGATTCTGCTAAACTATTTCGGAGAAACCATGGACCATGACTGCGGAAATTGTGATGTATGCCGGAATCCGCCCGAACGTTTCAATGGAACAATCATCGTCCAAAAAGCATTAAGCGCCATTGCCCGCACAAACCAGCAAATAGGTACCCACATGCTGATAGACATTCTGAAAGGGGCTGCCAATCAGGAACTGATAGAAAAAGGATATGACAAGCTGAAGACATACGCCGTGGGCAGAGACATTCCAGCACGCGACTGGCAAGACTACTTGTTGCAAATGTTAAACCTGGGATACTTTGAGATTGCCTACAACGAGAACAATCACCTTAAAATAACAGAAAGCGGACAAAAGGTGTTGTTCGGAAAAGAACCCGCCATGCTGGTAGTTATCAAGCGGGAAGAACAAACATCGGCAAAAAGAAAGCGGCAAAAGCCCATAAAAGAAGAAACACTGTTCCAAACTCCGGTTCTTCCGCAAGATGAAGACGAAAGCCTGTTCGAGGAATTACGCACCCTGCGCAAAAAACTGGCGGACGAGCAAGCCATACCGGCCTATATCGTCTTGTCCGACAAGACGCTGCACCAGATTGCTATCCTACGGCCTACTACCATAGAGGCATTTGGAAGCATCAGCGGAATTGGCGAATATAAGAAAGAAAAATACGGAAAAGAATTTACAGAACTAATCAAAAGAGTAACACGCAAATAAGCACCGTTTCACACGTACGTATGCGAGAGCCTGCACGTACGTACGTGTGGACCTACACATACGTACGTGTAGGCCTATACATACGTATGTGTGCGGCAACGCAACGGCACCCACCTTTTCACCCCCCCGGACAAGTCATGCCGACGCTCCGTCGCCTTTCGTACATCACGACACAAAATACTCATTTCCAGTATATTAATATCAAACATCTGATCATTTACTTGCTTTCAGTTGGTCTTGCAACTCCGGTCGGGGCACTCCCAGCTCTATCGCTTTTTCAAAAGCCACATAGGCTTCTCTTTTCTTCTTCTGATTTAAATAAATCTCACCACACATCACATAGATTTCCGCATCTTTCGGATCCAGCTTGGCCGCTTCCTCCAAATCCAGCAAAGCCAGATCGGGCGTATTCATTTCCACCTCCAATGTAGCACGGGCCTTCAAGTAAGAAGTCTCCCTAGGATAATCGGACACCAACCTGTTAAAATCCTCCAACGACTCACGATACCTCAGCTCCTTCTGATTTAAAAGCGCCCGGCCCAAACGTGCGGTAGAGTTTCCGGGCTCTTCCTGAAGCAGGGCATTATAATCCATCCGTGCGCCCTTGTAATCCCGCCGTTGCATATAAATGTAAGCCCGGAAAAGCAAGGCCTCCTTATTGGTCTTGTCTATATCAATCACATTGCAATAGTCCAGGTATGCCTTGTCAAACAAGTTTTTTTCCAGATAAAGCGAAGCCCGGTTGAGCAACGTCACAACAGAGTATGGAGTGATATTCAGTGCCAGCGTATAAGAATCGATGGCATCGTCCGTCTTGCCCATCCTCCGCTGAACTGTCCCCAGATTGGTGAACAACAAAGCGTTGCGCATATTGGCAGGATCCATCTTCAGCGCCTGCTTAAACAGGCTTTCCGATTTGCTCAAGCTGTCCACCCTTGCCGCATCCAGCGCATCCGTTATCAATTCGTCATAAGTCTGTGCCTGCAAGTGCAAGCAGACACATAGCCACATAAGGCAACCTACTATCCGTCTCATCTTATTACACATACTGATTGGTTCCGGATGCAAAGATAGAAGATTCCCACACAGGATCACTTTAGTTTAATAAAAAAAAGCATCAGGTAAGGTTTTCATACCCAAAGAGCCTGCCTGCATTTCTTCATCATAAGAAACAGTACCTTACATCCTGCCGGAGTAAAACTCACAATTTTTATCTATCTTTGGCGCGAAATTAAAACCTATGAATATGAAAACAGAAGAAGCGATATTCGCCGCCGGATGTTTCTGGGGCGTGCAACACCAGTTCGAACGCTTTCCGGGAGTACTGGATACCACAGTCGGCTATACGGGCGGACCTGAAGCCCATCCTGTATACACTCAGGTGAAAGCCCACGCCACCCACCATGTAGAAGCTATCCTGGTGAGTTATGATGCCGACAAAGTCTCGTATACAGACCTGTGCAAACTATTCTTCGAGATACACGACCCGGCTCAGACCGACGGAATAGGCCCCGACCTGGGCCCGCAATACCGAAGCGTGATTTTCTATGAGAACGAACGGCAGAAAGCCGAAGCCGAAGAGGTGATGGAGTTGCTCCGGTGCAAAGGACATGAAGTCAACACCCAGTTGCGTCCGGCCGAGAAGTTTTGGGAAGCCGAAACCTATCACCAGCATTATTATGACAAGACGGGAGGCGAACCCTATTGCCACATACGGGTAAGGAAATTCTGAAAAAGACCGGGATGTGCCCTACTGGCGGCACACCCCGGTCCTTCGCCCAAAGCATAAGGAAATTATGCCTTCCTGATATAATCCACAATCCAGGAGCCAACTTCTTTGGTGCCATACTTGGCCCCACCTTCAACCTGGATTTCCGGAGTACGTACGTTTTCATCCAAAGAAGCATCTACCGCCTTACGGATCAAGGCACCTTCTTCCTTCAGGTCGAAATACTCGAACAACATAGCTACCGACAGGATCTGGGCCAACGGATTGGCTATATTCAATCCCTTAGCCTGCGGCCATGAACCGTGAATCGGCTCGAACACCGGAGTACTTTCGCCTGTGGAAGCGGAAGGAAGCAATCCCATAGAACCACTGACCACCGATCCCTCGTCCGTCAAGATGTCGCCAAATGTATTCTCAGTCACCATCACGTCAAAGAAACAAGGATCCTGAAGCATCTTCATGGCAGCATTGTCCACAAACATATAGTCTGTGATCACTTCAGGATACTGAGGAGCCATCTCCTGTGCAATCTGTCTCCACAGACGCGAAGAAGCCAGTACATTGGCCTTGTCGACCACAGTCAGATGCTTGCGACGCTTCATGGCATACTCAAAAGCCACTTTCAATATACGCTCAATCTCCGGACGAGTATACATATTGGTGTCGTATGCCTTATCGTTATCCTGATATTTCTCACCAAAGTACATACCTCCGGTCAATTCGCGGATACAGATAAAATCGGCATTCTCTACCAGTTCCGCACGTAGCGGCGATTTATGAAGCAAGCATTTAAACGTCTGCACGGGACGAATATTGGCAAACAGGCCCAGTTTCTTCCGCATGGCCAGCAGGCCTTGTTCCGGACGTACTTTGGCCGTGGGATCATTATCGAACTTAGGATCACCAACAGCAGAAAACAACACCGCATCCGCACTTTTACAAACCTGGAAAGTGGCTTCGGGAAACGGATCGCCCACCTTGTCTATTGCATCCGCTCCACAAATGGCATATTCATAGCTTACTTTATGACCGAACTTCTCACAAACAGCGCTCATCACATCGACGCCTTGCACCGAAATTTCCGGTCCGATGCCGTCACCGGCTAAAACAGCAATTTTAAAATCCATATTCTTAATGGTTATTATTAATATTCATTTTCTATTATATTCAGCATCTTCATGGTTGCCTTGATAGCCGCCTCCGTCTGGTCGGCATCCAGCCCGCGAGTACGAAAAACCTTTTCTTCAAAACTCCAAGTTATCACAGTCTGTACAAATGCATCTGTACGGCCTCCGGGCGGAATACTCACCGCATAGTTGGTCAGCATGGGGAATTTGCGCCCCAGTGTCACCTTATAGATTTTGCGCAACGCACGCACAAACGCATCATACTGGCCATCGCCACTGGAGTTTTCTTCAAACTCTTTTCCGTTAATCTCTATTTTCACCGTAGCCATTGGTTTCAAGCCATGCGCCAGTGTGACGATATAGCTTTTCAGTTTCACACTTTCACTTACCACACCATGTTTCAACACATCCGAAACGATATAAGGCAGATCCTCTTGAGTAACCAGCTCTTTCTTGTCACCCAATTCGATGATCCGCTCTGTCACCTTGCGCATGGAATCCTCATCCAACTCCAGTCCCAAATCTTCCAGGTTTTTACGGATATTGGCTTTTCCGCTAGTCTTTCCCAATGCATATTCGCGTTTACGCCCGAAACGTTCGGGCAGCAAATCATTGCAATAAAGATTGTCCTTGTTATCACCATCGGCATGAACCCCCGCCACCTGTGTAAACACATTTTCACCCACAATCGGCTTATTGGCAGGAATCACAATGCCCGAGTACGATTCCACTACCCTACTCACGTCATTCAAACGACTTTCGTCAATATGGGTCAAAGCATTAAAATGATCTTTCAATATGGCCTGCACACTGGCTAGAGGTGCATTTCCCGCACGCTCGCCCAAGCCGTTGATGGTGGTATGAAGCCCTCTTACCCCGCTCAACACAGCAGCAAGTACATTGCTCACGGCCAGGTCATAATCATTGTGCGCATGAAAATCGAAATGGGTATGAGGATAGCGTTTCTTCATTTTCCGCATGAATTCAATCACTTGCAACGGATTTAAGATACCTAACGTATCGGGCAGCATATACCGTTTGATGCTCGTATCTTTCAGTCCGTCCATCAACTGGAATACATAGTCGGGAGAATCCTTCATGCCGTTGCTCCAATCCTCCAGATACACATTGACGGCAATATCCAGCTCGTCGGCATAATGTACCACATTCACAATATCCTCGATATGCTCTTCGGGAGTTTTCTTCAACTGCTGTGTGCAATGTTTCAGCGACCCCTTGCACAACAAGTTTATCACCCGGCATCCGGTACGCTGTATCCAGTCTACAGAGGTGTGACCATCCACAAACCCAAGCACCTCTACCTTGTGAAGCAGGTTCCGGCGGGCCGCCCAGTCACATATCATCTTGACAGCTTCCAATTCGCCGTCCGACACACGAGCCGAAGCTACCTCCACCCTGTCCACTTTCAAATCTTCTAATAACAGTCGGGCAATCATCAATTTCTCATGAGGCACAAAAGACACTCCGCTGGTCTGTTCGCCATCACGGAGTGTAGTGTCCATGATTTCTATCTTGACACTTTTTCCCATGCTTCTATCTTATCCTTATTAGTCAGCAAAAAGTCGATATCATCCAACCCGTTCATCAGGCAATGCTTTTTGTATGCATTGATTTCAAAGTGTTCGCTTTTGCCTGTAGCCTTATTAGTGATGGTCTGTTCGGGCAGATTAACTTCCACTTCCATTTTCGGATCTGCATGGATAGAATCGAAAAGCTCTTTCAAGAACTCTTCACTCACCACCACTGGAAGTACAAAGTTATTCAATTCATTATTTTTATGGATATCAGCAAAAAAGCTGGATACCACCACTCGAAAACCATATCCGGCAATCGCCCATGCAGCATGTTCACGGCTGGACCCCGATCCAAAGTTCTTTCCTGCCACAAGGATTTGTCCTCCATAAATAGGATTATTCAATACAAAATCCTTGTTCAGCGAACCATCCGGATTATAACGCCAGTCGCGAAACAGGTTATCGCCAAAAAACTTCTCCTCACGGGTAGTAGCTTTCAAAAAACGAGCCGGAATAATCTGGTCAGTGTCCACATTCTCTAAAGGAAGAGGCACACAAGTGCTTGTTATGATATTGAATTTCTGTTTCATTGTCTTCGTATTTTTACATTAATTCTCTAGGATCTGTTATCACACCGGTCACTGCCGCAGCAGCCGCTACCAACGGACTGGCAAGCAACGTGCGTGCGCCCGGTCCCTGACGTCCTTCAAAATTGCGGTTACTGGTAGATACCGAATATTTTCCGGCCGGAATCTTATCATCATTCATAGCCAAACAAGCGGAACATCCCGGCTGACGAATAGCAAATCCAGCTTCTTCCAATATCTTGTCCAGTCCTTCTTCACGAATCTGGGCATCTACCATCCATGATCCCGGAACCAGCCATGCGGTCACATGGTCCGCCTTCTTCCTTCCTTTCACCAACGAGGTAAAGGCACGGAAGTCCTCAATACGGCCATTGGTGCAAGCACCCAAAAATACATAATCAATTTTCTTTCCCAACAAAGATTCTCCTGAATGGAAATCCATATATTCTAATGACTTCTTAAAAGAAACGCTTTGATCATCCGAAGGAATATACTCTGTGATTCCCATTCCCATTCCCGGATTGGTTCCGTATGTAATCATCGGCTGAATATCCGCAGCATCAAAACGTACTTCTTTATCAAATACAGCAGTATCATCGCTCTTCAATGTTTTCCAATAAGCCACTGCTTTATCCCAATCTGCACCTTTCGGAGCATGTTCCCTGCCTTTTATATATTCAAAGGTCACTTCATCAGGAGCGACCATACCACCACGCGCTCCCATTTCAATGCTCAGATTACACAAGGTCAGACGACCTTCCATACTTAGGCCGCGAACTGCCGAACCGGCATATTCCACAAAGTATCCGGTAGCTCCGCTGGTTGTCATCTTAGACATCATATAGAGAGCCATATCTTTTGCAGTTACTCCCTTACCCAATTCGCCATCAATAGTAATGCGCATGGTCTTCGGGCGAGATTGCAAAATACACTGCGAAGCCAATACCATCTCTACTTCACTGGTGCCGATACCGAAAGCCACAGCCCCCATCGCACCATGAGTAGAAGTATGTGAATCACCACATACAATTGTCATACCCGGCAAAGTCAGTCCTCTTTCCGGACCTACTACATGAATAATGCCGTTTCTTTTATCCATCATGCCGAAATGGGCCAGGCCGAATTCTTTGGCATTCTTTGCCAATGCATCCACTTGTGCTTTTGAAACAGGATCCTCAATAGGTTTATCCTGATCATGTGTCGGAGTATTGTGATCCGGCATACAATATACACGATCCGGACGAAAAACTTTCACCCCGCGTGCACGAAGTCCGGCAAAAGCCTGCGGACTGGTTACTTCATGACAATAAAGCCTGTCTATATAAAGCTGAGTAGGTCCATCCTCCACCTTCTGTACTACATGGGCATCCCAAATCTTATCAAATAATGTATTAGCCATTTTGTATTTACGTATTATTATCGTTTAAACTTGTTGATACAATCAATATATGCTTCTACAGATGCAGCGATAATATCTGTATTCGCTCCAAAACCATAGTACATCTGTCCGTCATATTCCACCTGCATGTGCACTTTACCCATATCATCACTACCTTTACTGATTGCTTGAATCGTAAATTCCTTCAATACCATGTGACGGTCAATTATCTTTTTCAAAGCCTTGATAGCAGCATCTACAGGTCCGTTTCCACTGGCCGCCGACTCAAAATGTTCTCCGGCAATATTCAGTCCAAGACTTGCCACCGAACGAACTCCCACACCGCTTGTCACTTGCAGATAATCCAGTTTGATATGATTATTGACGCTTCTGTCAGCTCCGGCCAATACCAGGATATCATCATCTGTGATATCTTTCTTCTTATCGGCCAGTTTCAAGAAATCCTCATATACTTTATCCAGCTTGTCTTGTTCCAGTTCAACTCCCAAAACATGAAGACGATGCTTCAGTGCAGCACGCCCGCTACGGGCAGTCAAAACAATGGCATTATCATCAATACCCACATCCTTCGGATCAATAATCTCGTAAGTCTGCACATTTTTCAAAACTCCGTCCTGATGAATACCTGATGAATGAGCAAAGGCATTGCGTCCTACGATCGCCTTATTAGGTTGAACAGGCATATTCATCAGGCTTGATACCATCCGGCTGGTCGGATAAATCTTTTGAGTATTGATATTGGTCTGAATATTAATGTCATTATGACATTTAATAATCATCGCCACTTCTTCCAACGATGTATTTCCTGCACGTTCTCCAATACCATTAATTGTTACTTCTACCTGACGTGCCCCATTCAAAACTCCACTGATGGTATTAGCGGTGGCCATACCTAAATCATTATGGCAATGAGTGGAAATAATAGCTTTGTCAACACCTTCTACATGTTCCATCAAATACTTGATTTTTGCTCCATATTCTTCAGGCAAGCAATAACCTGTAGTATCAGGAATGTTGACTACTGTCGCCCCTGCTTTAATAACAGCTTCTACCACACGGGACAAATATTCATTGTCCGTACGCCCCGCATCTTCTGCATAGAATTCCACATCGTCCACATAACGACGAGCATATTTCACGGCAGCTACCGCACGTTCTATGATTTCTTCACGAGTCGAATTGAATTTATATTTGATATGAGAATCCGAAGTTCCAATGCCGGTATGAATACGCTTATGCTTAGCGAATCTCAAAGCTTCGACAGCTACATCAATATCTTTTTCTACAGCACGGGTCAGTGCGCAGATTGTTGGCCAAGTAACTGCTTTAGAAATTTCAATTACAGAATTGAAATCACCCGGACTTGAAATAGGAAATCCAGCTTCAATTACATCCACTCCCAAAGCCTCCAATTGCTTGGCCACTTGAATTTTTTCCACTGTATTCAACTGACATCCCGGAACCTGTTCACCATCACGAAGGGTGGTATCAAAAATAAATAATCTGTCACTCATAGGTTTCAATTTTATATTTCACTTTATTTTATTCAAATAAAAAAACCTTTCACACAAGGAAGTGAGAAAGGCTTTCGTATATCATCATTCATACAAACTTTTACGCACAACACTCACTTCCCGCTGACTTTGCCAGTAGAATAATAATGCCGCATAGCAAAATATGTATAAATAGTAGGTCCATCTTTTTCTTTTTCGATTTAAAAACGTTGCAAAGGTAGATATTATTTCTTAATCACAAAATAAATATGATAGTTTTTTTATGTTATAAACTACGATTTTCCATTTATTCTAATTCAATAGTTACAGATTATAGAAAGTTACTCCTTTATTATCCTTCTCTAGAAAAATATGAATAATGAAAAGAAAAATCAGTTTCATCGTAACTGGAGCGGTAGCAACGGTCCGGTAAATTTATACTGTCCCAATCCACTTCGCACACATTTCGCATTTCCTCAAGCTCTACTAACTTGAATAATATCAATCAATATCGGACGAAGTCCACTAACAAAACATTCTACAGCTATAACCATCAAAATGAGTCCCATCAAACGCATCATCACATTATTTCCTGTTTCACCTAAAATAGACACTAACCGGGTAGAAGCCCGCAATATAAGATAAGTTATAAAATAAATCACACCTATCATCCCTATTAATATACTTTTCATCATCCAAGTATGAGCATCATCCATCAACATAATTCCATTAGCAATCGCACCAGGTCCACAAAGCATGGGAATAGACAAGGGAGTAATTGAAATATCATTGGCATAGGTTTTAATTTCTTCATCCTTCAATTTAGTATTAGTAAAACGCGCCTGCAACATATCATAACCAATTTTCAAAATGATAAAACCAGCAGCAATACGAAATCCGTTAGTCGATATTCCAAAGAATTTGAACAAGAATTGACCAGAAAAGGTAAAAGCCAAAAGGGTAATAAAAGAGATGATAGTAGCCCGTTTCACAATATGACGCCGTTCTTCATCATCCATACCTTTAGTCATAGTCAAAAAAACAGGCATCGTTCCCAAAGGATTAGTTAATGTGAAAAAAGAGGTAAAACATAATAATGCAAAAGGTAATAGTGTTTCCATTGAAATATGATTTAAAGTTATGAACAAAAGTAATCTATAATCTAGAATTGAGCAATAGCAAGAGGATTTTTTTGCAGTCCAAAGATAAAAGGTCTATAAAAAAACATAGTAAAATGCGTCATTGACCTTTATGATATCCAATGACGGGAATGTCACATTATATCGAACTGAGTACATAGATCTGTTTACATGCCAATAGTTAACATTAAGAACATCGCAACTGGTGGCATCTGTATTCTCAAGTCTTTTTGCTTCCCAGCTAAGAGCCTTCTGCCTGCTGGGAGCAACGCATTACCATCATCTTCCGGTCCGGTATTGCCCGAAAATTACATTTTTGCAGAGGCTGTAAATTAAACTGTGTCAGCAAAGAAAAGAAATAAAAATATTAACTTTG
>CAMWGU010000057.1 GCA_947173895.1 uncultured Bacteroides sp.
ACGCTGAACAATATGAACACATTTTTGCAATAAAGTTTTATACAACTTTTTTTTACACAATAATTCATAATCGCACAATATTCGTTGAGGAAAATATTCCAATAAGACTCTTTGTTTTTCTTCTTTAAACTTAGCATTCGAACTCACTCCACTTAAATCATACTTTGCTATCACATAATCTACAAATTGATAAGACAAATTATTCACCACAAGTGTTTGAATACAAAATTTCCAATCAGAGTATACTTTCAATGTCTCGTCATATGGATACTCTCGCAACAAAGCTGTTTTTATCAACATCGCTTGGTGATTTATAGAATTAGCATACAAATATTTCATTGTTACTTTTTTTGGTGCAGATCGCATGGAACTGAATCTACCATTCTTAAAACAATATGTTTTACCTGCTAATACGTTAACATCAATATGTTTTGAAAAAATATTTTCTAAAACATCAGAACTCCAAAAACCATCACCAGAATTCATAAAAATGCAATACTCGCCTGAAGCAATACTAACTCCCTTATTCATTGCATTATAAACTCCATTATCAGGTTCACATATACATTTTGATATATTATCAGAATATTCCATTAAAAGATCTACACTTCCATCCGTAGAACCACCATCTACTATTATATATTCCATATCTTTATAAGATTGTGATATAACACTTTGAATGGTAGTTTTCAGACCTTGTACATTATTATAGTTTATAGTTATAACAGACACTTTCATTCCACAAAATATTTATTCCTAATTTGTTCATCAGACATATACCTGATAGAAGATGTATTACAATACAAAATGGAGATCCACAAAATCACCCAACTCAAATTAAATTCTGGTGTCCCTGAAGGATATAAAAAAAAGACATAAGCTAAACAATATACCCCCATCCCTTTTGTTAACATATTCTTCGATTTAAAATATCCTAAAAAAAAGGATTTAATACAAAAGAAAACATAAGGCAACAATAAAAAAAATCCACCTTTTAATATAATATTTAAATACCCTGTTTCTATTACCAATCTGTTCAATCTGTCAATATCAGAAACCTCCCAACAATAATAAGTACCAGTCATGCCACGCCCTATTATCCAATCCACCAAACTCATATCTTTATAAAAAGCCATTTCCACTCCAGATCGAGTGTTTTTATCCAATTTATCTAACAATAGAACCAAACTGGATTCCCAGTCAAAAGACGACATTAGTATCAAACAAATACCAATAATTACTAAGATCCCCCACACTAACCTTATTAAATTTTCTTTTTTTACATAAATCAACAAGCCAGATAATAAAAAGAACAAATAAAAAAATAATGTACTACGCCTTGCATACAAAGCAGCATTTACAGAACCTAACAAGAAAAGAAGAGTTGTAAAAACGACCAATTTGCTTGAGTAAAATTTTCGACAAAGTAAAATAATACCTGCTGGAAGAATAAAGTAAGATGCAACTTGTCCTTTTCTTATTTCTTCAGCAATAAATGAATTATACAAATTTAGATGCGATGTAAAAAAAATCTCTTCCAAATTTAGTATAATATACAACATTCCAACCAACATAGAAAGAATAAGAATACATTTCACATCTTTAAAATTGAAATGCTGGATACCAAATAGCAATATAAAAGGTATCCAATATTGCCAAAAATAATCAGGTTGATAAATAAGCATATTCCATTCTATTGGTGCCCCTTCAACAGAAGCACGTACAATAACTAAAACAGACCACAACAAATAAAAGATATATATATATTTTAAAACACCTACAAAAGGGAGAACAACCTGACTTCCCTTTACATAAAAAGAAAAAACAAAAGATAAAATTCCAAATATAAAAAAAAAGTTTGACCATAAACTTCCTATATAGGAAGTTATAAAATAGAATTTAAATGTAAAAAGAAACACTCCGAAAGAAGTCCAAAATAAGGGTACATATTTAAATCTTCCCATACATCAGCTTTTTATGTTTCTCTATAATCAAACCAGGACTATATTTTTTTATAATAGAAGACCTACAAACCTCTTGAATAGAATATTGTGAAACACACCATTCTATTCCTTTTTTCAAGTCCTCACAATCTTTATAACGTGCTAAATAGCCATTAGATTTATGCATTATTAAATCAGGTATCCCCCCGACATTAAAAGCAACAACTGGTGTACCACATGACAAAGACTCCAAAATTGTATTAGGAAAGTTATCTGCCAAGGAAGGCGTCACAAAAACATCAGCAGCATTATACAAAACAGAAAGGGAATATTCATCATATAATTTCCCTATAAAATTACATTTAATAGGTAACTGTTTCTCTACTGTTTTATTATACTCACCAAATATAACAGCCTCATAGGAAGAAGCAGATAAATACAAAATGGCTTTTTGTAAATATTTCCACCCTTTATATATATTTTTCATCCCCCCTGTAGCAGCCCCAAATAATATAAGCTTTTTACTTTCTGAAAGATTAAATAATCTTTTGGCCCAACCCTTTTCCATCGGTTTAAATATATTAATATCACAAAGATTCGGAATATGAATCAATTGTTTATTTTTAAATAAAAGACTTGTTGAGGCTAAATGAAATAACCAAGTAGAAGGGGCAATAACTTTCAAATTTGAGTATTTACTAAAAATTCTATATTTTTCCTCAAATTGAAATTTGCAAAATAACATATCACGTTTTCTATGAAGTAATGGACAATCAATACATTTTTCTAAATATTTTGTACAATCAAAAGCATAGTGACACCCGCCAGTTAAAGGCCACATATCATGCATAAACCAAAAAACAGGTCGACCTAATTTTAAAATTCTCTCCACATCATAAATAGAAAGCATTCCCATATTAATCCAATGTAAATAAATAAAATCAGCCTCTCTAATATCATTTTCTTTAGACAAATCACAACCATTAAAAGCAAAAGAATATGTACCTATTATTTTACTTGCAGGATAAAGTAATTGACTTATCATAACATTGACCTTATGATGCAGTTTTTTCCTTATTGAAAACTGATAGACCCCCTCCTGACGACTACGAATTCCTTGAAATGCAACCAGCATCTTTGAATCCAAACCATTCTTTCTCATTTCACAATGAAGTCTATACGCAGCAATAGCTGCTCCTCCATTGGAGCCTGATAAATTTATATGTACTATTCGCATTCCTTTCATCTTATCCATATTCCCTTTCTATCTTTATAAAATAACTTGTAGTATTGTATAGGAGCAATTATAAATCCATTAAAATTGGCTAAGCAACCAGCTAATATCAATGCAGGAAAACCAATCTGATTTTCGATAAAAAAGATGCATAAACCTATAAATAACAATGGAGAGAATACAGAACTCCAAAATTGAATATACAAAGCACTGATGCCATTCAAAATATTAACAAAAATACTCCCAAACATAAATACTAAAGTGTATACATATACGACCAATGATAATTTAAAAGAAATGCCAATATCCTGACCCAACCAAAGTTTATATATATATGTTGAAAACAAAAGCATCAATGCTCCGACACATGTCAATCCTACCCATATAAGCAAATATTTATGCACTATATTTCTAATCCATTTGAAGTCTTTCTTCGTATAAGCTTCCGTTGTTGCAGCCCATATCGGAGCCATAAATATTGTAAAAATCATAGATAAAATACTGAAATATTTATATGCCACGCTATAACACGTAACATCAGAGGCCGAATAATAGCGCATTATTAAAAAATTAATCGTCTGATATTGTATTACAGCAGCTATTTGAATCACAAAAAATTTAGATCCTAAAGATAACAGTTCTTTATATAATGATTTATCAATACAAGAAAGACGAGGGATATAGGCTTTATAACGAGTTTGAAAAAGTAATACATTATAATAAAAACTTATCAATAAAGGGATACCACAAAATGCTAAGGATAAATATAACAATTCATCCTTTTGGGTTACTTGAGTTAATATATATATTACAATTAATGAAAGAATTTGTTGTACCAATGTTCTTGCAGAAGATTCAGCAGGACGCTGATCTGCTATTAATATAACATTAATGGTTGATAAAACAAAATTAATACAAAAATATATTACAACAATAGCGATTATTATTTGTAACTGTTCATTTAATAAAAAAGAAACATTCAACCACGAACACCAATCAATAAAAGTATTAGCTATCAACAATAAAATCATTAAAGGAACAAAAATTAGAGCCAAAACAAAATAAGTTGTACTGACATATTTCTGAATAAGTATCTCATTATTCATTGCTTTTGCTTCAGCAAACTTATTTTTTAAACCATTATTTATCCCTATATCGAAAAAACTCATCCAACTGATAATCGAACTTACAGTTAACCATATCCCATAATTATCCGCATTCACATAATTTATAGTTATAGGAATTAACATCAGATTTACTAATATATTCCCTCCCTTTAGAAAAAGCATAGCTAATATATTCTTTTTAGCCTTTATACTTCTTTCATTCCCTTTCTTTATAAACCTAAAGAAGTCAAATACAATATGATGAAATTTTAATTTAATCTTCGTCAACATATTCTTTTGATATATCGTAAGCAATCAAAACTTAATCCCTCCTAAATATATCCCTCGTATAGACCTTTTCCTTCACATCATCCAAACAGGCATCATAGCGATTGGCAATAATTGCATCACAATGTTGCTTGAACGCGCCCAAGTCATTGACTACTTTACTTCCAAAGAAGGTGCTTCCATCTTCCAACGTGGGTTCGTAAACAATCACCTCGGCACCTTTCGCCTTGATACGTTTCATCACACCTTGGATGGAGGATTGACGGAAATTATCACTGTTCGACTTCATCGTCAAGCGATAAACACCTATTACACAATGTTTCTCCTCAACCGGACTAAAATCACCACGATGATAATAATCATAATAACCGGCCTTATTCAATACACGGTCGGCAATGAAATCCTTACGGGTACGGTTGCTTTCCACAATCGCCTGAATTAAATTCTCCGGCACATCGGCATAGTTGGCAAGCAGCTGCTTGGTATCCTTGGGCAGACAATAACCTCCATAACCAAAACTCGGATTATTATAATGAGTCCCGATACGGGGGTCAAGGCTTACTCCGTTGATGATGGCCTGTGAGTCCAAGCCTTTCATTTCGGCATACGTATCCAGTTCATTGAAATAGCTGACACGCAAGGCCAAATAAGTATTGGCAAACAATTTCACAGCCTCAGCCTCGGTCAATCCCATAAACAAGGTATCGATATGCTGTTTCACGGCTCCTTCTTGCAACAGGGCTGCAAACGTACGGGCCGCTTTCTCCAAACGGGCGTCCCCCTCCGGACGGCCTACTATGATGCGGCTGGGATAAAGGTTATCATACAACGCACGACTTTCGCGCAGAAATTCCGGCGAAAAAAGGACATTTTCCGTATGCAGCTTCTTGCGGATGCTTTCAGTATATCCTACCGGAATCGTACTCTTTATGACCATAATAGCCTTGGGATTTACACGACTCACCAACGAAATCACTTCTTCCACATGACTTGTATCGAAGAAGTTCTTCTGTGGGTCGTAATTGGTAGGGGCAGCTATCACCACAAAATCCGCATCCTTATAGGCACTCTCCGCATCCAATGTAGCATACAGGTTAAGCGGCCTCCCCGACAAATATTCTTCAATTTCCTTATCTACAATAGGAGATTGCCTGTTGTTTATCAATTCTACCTTTTCAGGAACAATATCTACTGCCGTCACCCGATGATGTTGGCTCAACAATATGGCAATGCTTAAACCTACATAGCCAGTACCAGCCACAGCTATCTTCAAATCTTCCATAAATCGCAATTGTTAGTACTCAAATAGTGTACACCCTCTTAGAATAAGTACTTTTGCAAATACCTACCATTTGAGCTGTTAAAATTCCCCTGTGTTTATTAACTATTGGCATATTGCCAATCCGATTTTATTTGATTGCAAACTAAAAAAGAATCCTTAGCTTTTTCAATTTTCAGATGTTGTCTTAGGTTGATAAAGATTTCTTTGGTCACAAGTTTGGTGTTCGGCTCCACGGTTTCGCAAAGCGTCACATCACTCAGGATTATTTCTTCTTAGGCTCTTCAATAACCTCTATCAGATCGGGAGAAATGGTGGCCATAGCCATGGCAATGATTCCTTGGATGCAAATCACCACACGACGGTCGCGGGCACCTTTCACCTTAATAAAGATACCCTCATAGCCTGCAAAGTCGCCGCCAATGATACGCACCGGCGTACCTCTGGCCGGATTGATCTCCTCCGGCCTGAAAAAAAGCAAATGTTCGTCATACGTGCCGGCCACAGCTATGAACTCCCGCATCTGAACATCGGGCACAATGATTTTCTCACCGCTCCGCGAATCAATCATATATTGAAGAAAAGGGATGGCTTTCTTCAATTCCTGAATACGATGCTGACCGGCATGAACAAAAATCAGATTATGGACCACAGGAGCCAACTCACGCTTTTTGCGCCTCTTAACCACACGCACCACATAGCGCATGGGGACGAAATTGCCCACGCCCTCTTGGTCCAGCAAACGCTTCGCCTCCAGTTCGCGGCAATAGGTGGCACGCATGGCAAACCACTGCAACTTTTCATTAAAAAACATAATCTTGGGGCTTTGAAATGCTTGTATCATATTGCATTTCAATTAGTTACATCACCCTTTTGGATAATACAAGAAGGATTCGACTTCTTTTTATAACAAAAAAACATACCGCACATATATCTATCTATGACCCTCTTACGAAAGTATCGGTATGAAAAACAGGACAAAGATACGAATTTATAAATAGAACAAAAAAATATTTGAAAAAAAATTAGAAACGGATGCGGAAACGGGTCAGTTTGTCCGGATAGGTACGGAGCGAAAAAGTACATCCATGCTTCATCAAAACTTCGCGGATAAAAATAAGGCCGATACCTTGCCCATTGGGCTTGGTAGAGAAAAACGGGCTGAACAGCTTGGCTTCTACCTCCTTGCTGATGCCAGAACCGGTGTCGGCTATTTCCAGCATGACAGGCGACACGGACGTGCGGATAAAAATGTCGCCTTCCTTGCCGATACTTTCGGCTGCGTTCTTAATTATGTTGACCAACACCTGTTCGAACAGGGAAGTGTCCATCATGACCTCGGGAGTCTCATCGCACAGGTCGAGGTGCAGGGTAATCCGGCGGTTGCGACAGACCGTCTCCATAAATGTTTTACAAGCGGACACACAGTCATTCAAATCCACAAGCAACAACTGAGGCTCGGGAATCTTCACCACATTAGCAAAATTGGTTATGAAACGGCTCATGCTGTAGCAACGCTCTATGCAGACCCTCATCACTTCGCGCAAGTCATCCGTGTCTTCTATACACTCTAGCGCGCTGTCTACGGTGTCGAGGGTGGAGGTAATGCCCGCAGTCGTGTTGTTCACCTCATGCGCTATCATGCGGATCACTTTCTCGTAAGCTTTCTTTTCTGCTTTCACTACTTCCGAAGTCAGGCTCTCCACCAAAACAAACGGATGGGAGAATCCCTGGTCGACAAAAGAAAGGCGTGAACAGCGGTAAATCATGGAGTCGCTCAGGCGGATCGTCTCCGTAGTCTCTTTGGGGATGCGTTCTATTTCCACAGCCAGCGGCGAGGACAACTCGCACAATAGGCGGCCTTTGACTTCTTCCGTCGAAGCATAATCAAGAAAACGGAGAGCTGCTTTATTCAACATAGAGACATGTCCGTCTAAAGTCAATATGATTACCCCCATGGGAGAAGCACTAACCAGCAGATCCAAAAAATGATTCTGCTCGCGAAGGCGCAGGCGCTCGTCTTTCAGTTGGTCCATCATACGATTGAATACCAGCACGATGCGGTCGGCTTCTTTTTGACCCACCTGTGTCAGGCGGCTACTGAAATCCTGTTCGCGAAGAAGTTCCATACCGTTGCCGATGATATCGAGAGGTTTCACCACCTTGCGGTAGAAGTAGACTAGAAACAAAAGACTGAATGTGATGACTCCTTCGCCGATGTAAAACAACACGCCACGTTCCTTCAAAGTAAGGACAAACAGAATGCCCCATACCACTGCCAGCAACAAGGCTAGAAAGAAGAACAAGAATTTCAGTTTCATATCTTAACCCGGTCTTGGTCTGCTAGTTGTTCACTTGCAGGTTGTACTTCTCCAATCGTCGGTAAAGGGCTGCCCGGCTGATACCCAGTGCAATGGCCACCTGCGACATATTGTTGTTGTATTTCTCCAATGCCTGAAGAATGGTCTGTTTTTCTATCTCTTCCAAGGTCATGCCCTGCAGGTTGGCAGACGTCTTTTGTTCTATGGGATGCTGATATTGCGCTTTGAAGTCGTCGGCAGTCAAAACCTCTTTGCCACTGACCAGCAAGGTGCGTTCCACCAGATTCTTCAGTTCGCGGATATTACCCGGATAGGGAAGACGACTCAGGAAATCCATTGCATCGGAAGAGAAATCCACTTGGGGAAGGCCGTTGGTACTGCATTGCTTGTCGGCAAAATGGCGCACCAGCAACGGAATGTCCTCGCGGCGTTCACGCAAAGCCGGAAGGTGCACCGTAATCAAGTTGATACGATAGAACAAATCCTCACGGAAGGTATGTTCCTGCACCATCTGGCGCAAATCGGCATTCGTGGCACTGACCACACGGATATCCACCTTGCGGGGACGACTATCGCCCAGCACCTCAAAAGTCTGTTCCTGCAACACACGGAGTAACTTCACCTGGCAACTCAAGTCCAGATCGCCGATTTCATCTAGAAAAATCGTACCTTTATCGGCCAGTTCAAAACGCCCTGTCCTGTCCGAAGTGGCATCTGTAAAGGCACCTTTCTTATGACCGAACATTTCGCTTTCGAACAGCGTATGCGAGATGCCTCCCAAGTTCACTTTCACAAACGGTTTCTTGTTGCGCGGACTGTTCAGATGCACCGCCTCGGCTATCAGTTCCTTACCCGTGCCGCTCTCGCCGGTGATGAGCACCGACGCATTAGTGCGTGCAATCCGCTTGATAGTGGCCAGCACATCCATCAGTGCCTTGCTTTTTCCTATGATATGGCTGCGGTCGAATCCGTCATTGTCTTCCACCGGAGCCTCTGTTTTCTTGTCGTGAGCAGTCAGTTCCAAAGCCGTCTCTATCCGTTGCATCAATGCCACGTTATTCCACGGCTTGGTGATAAAGTCGAACGCTCCCGCCTGCATTCCCTGAACGGCAAGCTGGATGCTCCCCCAAGCAGTCATCAGAATCACGGGCACATCGGGGCGGAACACCTTGACCTGCTTCAGAAGGGTCAGTCCTTCCTCGCCGCTAGTGGACAGGGTGAAATTCATATCCATCAGTATCAGCTGGGGTTCGACAGAACGGACTATTTCAATAGCCTCCCTGGGCCCGGAAACAGCCTGCACATCATACTTCGCCCTTTTCAGCATGAAACTGAGAGAGGAACGAATAGCACTATCATCGTCTATTATCAGTATCATAATGGTGCAAAAATAAAAATTATTATTCAGAATAATCGACTTATAGCTTGATAATCTTCTCAAAATCGGCATCAATATTGGTGTTGGTCGCAAAATCCCACAGAGTCAGGCTGCGCAACTGATAATAATAATACCAATAATAAAACAGTTCATTGATATGTTTCTGACGAGCCTCGTCCTTCTTCAGCTGGGAGTCGTTCAGGTCCAAAGTAGAAATTTTACCGATCATAAAAGTTTCTACATTAGTGCTGTAACGTTTTTGGGCAATCCGGTCGGCCACTCCTGCTATATCCAACTGAGCCTGCTGGTTGTTGAACTGTTCTACCAGAATAAACAGATTTTGATTGAAATTCATGGTCTCTTGCCTCAGTCGGCTTTCGGTCACATCGCGGTTGCTTTGGGCAATCTTCACTTGTCCGCGCCGTTTTCCCCAGTCCAGAATAGGTATTTTAAAACCCACTTCCACTATCTGGTTGTCCTTCAAGCGGCGGTAAGCATCGTTCAGTTCATTATCCGTTCCCGTAAAGCCCACTTGTGCAAAGAGCTTGATTTCGCGCAAGTTTCCTTTCGCTTTCGCCACTTCAAAATCGGCTTCCAGCTGGCGACGGCGGATGTTGTGTGCAAACGAATTATTAGCCAACGCCTTTTCGAGCACTTCGGGATAGTTCAGTAATACAGGAGAAATCATGTCGGGAACAACGGGTTCCAGTTCCTCGTCTTCGCTCAATGCCAGAAACGAACGGAGTTTGAACATATTGCTTTTCAGATTGCTTTCATTGTCTGTCAGCGTAGAACGTGCATTCAGAACGTTCAGTTCCAATTGCAACAGGTCGTTCTCACTGATCTGTCCCATATTGCGCTTTGCTTTCGCCACTTCATACAGTTTGTCTGCATTTTCCAGATTCTGGCGGGCCACCGTCACATTTTCCTTCGCCATCAGCAGATTGAAAAAGTAATTGATGGTGGTCATAGTCACCTGTTCGGTGGCAGAAAGGAAAGCGGCTTTCGCTTCAGCATACCTGACAGGCTCTATCCGGCGGTTCCACTTGATGGAATTCACTCCGAATATGGGCTGTTCCAACGTCAACGCTACAGGTACGGACATATATCGCTTGGACTTGTCGCCGTCCAACTGTTTCAAGAAATCGAGCGAAGTATTCAGCGAGAGCTTACCACCGGTGAACCAGATGTTTTGGTCAATAGAAAAAGTTCCATTCATCTCCATATAATTATTGCGCACAAACGTATACGATCCATCGTCCATTTGATACGAATTATACTTTTTGTTGTAACTGGGGACAGTGGCCTGAAAGTTCATTTCCGGAAGCAGGTCCGCACGAAAAGTACGATACTCCCAATAAGCGGTTTTCAACTCGTTCAGTGCCACAGCCGCATCCACACTTTGCACACGGGCAATCGTAATGGCCTCTTCCAATGTGATGACACGTTGTTTCTCCTGTGGTTGCGCTCCAGCAGCCAACGACAGGGCCAAAGCGATACATAAAGATATTACTTGTTTTTTCATTGTGTTATGATTCTTTTTTACCATAAAAGGAACAAACGGCATGCCAAAAAGATAACCACCTGTTATACAATATATT
This sequence comes from uncultured Bacteroides sp., assembly GCA_947173895.1. Lineage (GTDB taxonomy): Bacteria > Bacteroidota > Bacteroidia > Bacteroidales > Bacteroidaceae > Phocaeicola. The sequence continues at coordinate 11,151 of CAMWGU010000057.1, forward strand.
AAAATAAAAATAGAGTGTCCGATTCCGAACACTCTATCCATATATGAACACCGACAGTACGAATCTGTTTCTTTCTCCTTCCTACTTTTATCCGCCGGTCGGTGGCAACAGTGGTAGTCTCAAAAACAAAACCTTATTTATTCATCGTGCAATGCCTCGGCCGGCTGAACTTTCATGGCTTTACGTGCCGGAATACCAACACCCACAACAATCATCAATGCAATCAAAATAAAAGTAAACAATACTGTAATCAGAAAGCGGCTCCAACTGAATGTAGAACCATCCATCCAAGAGTTCAGCTCAACATTTGCCAAATTCCAGTCAATCAACATTGCCGGCACCGTAGCCACTGCCAGTAACAGCAATCCTTCCACCACCAGACGGATGCACACACTGCGGTCGGTTCCCCCTAACGATTTCATCAATGCTATCTCGCTGCGCCGTTGCTGAGTGCGGAACCAAAATGTCCCCAGCAACCCCAAAAATATATTCAGCAATAAAAATCCCATTCCGAAAAGATAACTATTCCACGTGTTCGTCTCTGCCTGTTGATAGTTACGGCGAATATCGACAAAAGAACGCACATCGGCTATGAACAGATTGCCCACGCGATATTGCTTCTCGCTATCTGCTTTCAGACGCGCTATAAAATCCTGGTCCTGATCCTCTTTTACACGTACGCAAAGCTCCAGATTCTTGCTATACCATGCTTCGGATATAGGGGCCAGCATGCTGTAACTATTCCATGCCTCAAAATAATCTCCATAACGGATCACTTGCAAAGATGCTGCCAAATTCCATGTATTTGTCGTATCTCCAAACAAATAAAAAGGTTTGCCCACCAAAGAAGTCAGATCACGTCCATAACGTTGTTTATATAGATTATCAGAAGCTAAAAAGTTTCTTGAATCTTTCAGCATTTCGGCCAATTGTTCAGGCGTCTCCCCACGAGTGCCACAGTAACGAAACACACGAACAAAATCAGGAGTAACCAATCTTCGTACAGTCCATCCTGGCGAACGTAATGTATCATATACCACAGAGGCACCACTGTTACCGCCATTATACGGATAAGAATTTTGCCCTAATCCGGCAGCCTCTATATCCGGCCGATGCTGAAGTCGACTTAAAAGCTCCTTAACATCCTGACGTTTTTCTTCTTCAGTCTGATTAGGAATGAAATCCGGGCTTTTGTCTGTCAGACATCCCATCTGCACTAAATAACAATGCGAAATATCGAATCCCTTTGGCTGATTATAAATCGAAGTTTTCACATACATGTAATCCACAATATACCACAGGACAACACTTACCAACAACAATTCTGTGACAAGCCAGAGATTGGAACGCCATTCGTTTTTTATCTGAGTAATCAGTTTTGTATTCATCATGATTTTTTATTTTAATTCGTTATCGGCCTAATGAATCTTTCCTCCCAATGCATTCACTATGCCGGTCCGCGAAGCTTTCCATGCCGGAATGCCGCTACTCAGCAAATTCAAGACAAAGCAAAACAACAAGGCATAAAGGAAAGTGGAAGGATGCAACAATATACTAGAATCAACCGTAGGAGCATTCAATGTCATGCTGTAAGGCTGTGCAAATAATATATCTGTACCCCAATAAGCCATCAACACACTGATGAACAGACCGACAGCACCTGACAGTAAGGTCACAATCAGATTTTCCATAATAATCTGCCCCACCATCTCCATACGGGTACTTCCAAAAGCACGACGCACCCCTATCTCCGCCACCCGCTGACGCAAGCGGCTTTGTGTCATACTGCTCAGATTAATGGCAGGCACCAACAGCAAAATGATAAAAATAATGACACGCTCGCGACGAGCCGCTTGCAAATCCGGTTCCATATTGGCCGAAAATGAAATAGATTGGGTCTCCTGATCGTATGGCCGGTTAAGATCTCTTAGCGTATACCCTTGGTCGGCCAAAATAGAATTATACTCATTCATACGCCGCTTGGCTTCAGCACGGATCTCTCTAAAATCATCCCGACTACGCGCCAGAATAGTGGTGCTCATCATCCCCATGTGCTGGTCACACCATGTATCATTAGGCAAATCTGTCGAAGTGAAAGGAATCCATACCTGTCCGTAAGACATATCGGCAAGAGTAGACACATCCTTTACCACTCCTACCACGCGATAAGGAGCATGATTCAACAAAAATTCCTTGCCTACGGACTCGGTGGTACTAAACAAAGCCCGCGATATGCTTTCGGTAATCACCGCCACAGGACGGCCCGCATCGAAGTTTGCTTCATCGTATGGCTTCCCACCGACAAACCGAAAATCGAACACACTGAAAAAAGTGGCATCCGTTTCCCGCACATCTGCTCCGATGGCCGGAATCCCTGGCAGCGAGACAGGAGTGGATACTGTCATACAACTATAAATAGTGACCGCTTCAGGAGTTTTCAGAGACTTGTATAACTCACGTGCTGTCTGTACGCTCATCGGTCCGTTGCTTGTTCCATCATTTCCCCAGTCTTTATGATTGATTGTCATATAATGTATGTGCAGAAAACGATCCCGATTTGATTCGGGAGAAAAAGGAGCGACTTTCACTTGTTGAAGCATCACAACCAGCATGATAAGAAAAATGCTAAGAGAAGTTCCCACAATGCTGATCACACTGATAAGTGGATGCTGGCGAAGTTGCACCAACGCTTGTTTAAAATACTGTTTAATCATTACTATTTATTTTATTGTTATCCGTTTAATCGCCATGCAGAGCCTCAGCCGGATGTATCCTCATAGCCTGACGGGCGGGATACCAAATGCTAAGTATCGTTATAACCAGAAGGAGCAAATAAGCAATGGCTGCTCCCGACACAAAACGAACCACACTCCATTCCACAGGCCATGTTTCCACCAAATCGGCATGTCCCAGATTGTAAGCCAGCACCAAGGCCGGCACATAGGCAAACGTAACCAACAGGACTCCCTCAGCCATCAATAACAATTGGAGTTCGTGCGGAGTGGCTCCTGCAACCAGCCGAACGGCCAGTTCTTCGCGACGCTGCTGCGTGCGAAACCAGAATGTGCCCAATATGGCCAAAAACGCATTGGCCAAAAAGAATCCGGCAATAGCCAGGTAAGTATAAAGGTCACTGCGAAATTCAGAAAGCTGCTCTTCCCGATAGTGGCTCATGGGACGCATATCCGCCAGATAAAGATTGCCCACACGAAGCTGCCTCTTCATTTCCTTACGGAAAGATTCCACAAAATTCTTTCTGTCCGCATCTGCCTTGATCCGGACAAACATATCCATATAAGGAATGTTGTTATAACCGACTTTGCAATCTCCAGTTCCCAATTGCCTGATGATATAAGCAGCTCCCTGCCAACTGGTATATTCATTGTATTTCTGTTTCTCACAGACAGCGGCAACACGTATGGAGTCCGAGTTACCGCAATTAATCAGTTTCCCAACCAGTTCCGTAGCCTTCACCGACATATTGTCCGTGTCGTCCGAAAGCAGCCGCAAGGCCACATCTTCCGTCACCACTACATCCGACGTATGAGACGCACGACGGGACAATTCTTCCGGAGAGCATCCGTCTACCCCGTTCACACGGAACACCGTGAAATAAGAAGGACTCACCTCGCGGTAATAACTGTAAGCCTTCAGGCTATCGCGCGACAACTGGGTAGAGCTGTTTTTCCATACATAATGAAAATGATTTATTGTATAACAAGCACTTTCCACAGCCGTATGACGCTGCAAACGGTCATAGAACTCCAAGTACTCCCTCGTCATCTCATCCGTAGAACGAGTCGTAGTATCACGTTGGACACTTTCGAATGGCAGCACTCCCACTTGCACATAATACACATGTTCCCAGTCAAATCCCAATGACTTTTGCTGGTTCACCGCCACGGCATACACATAGTCCACAGCATACCACAACGAAGTGGCAATAACAAACACTCCTGCCATCAACAACAGATTGGAGCGAAGATTATTTTTGATGATAGTCAATAAATGAATCAGCATAGTTTTATAGTTTTTGATTTAACGAATCGACAATCGGAGTATGTGCCACACGCCATGCGGGAATATAAGCCGACAGCAAATTGAGTAACAGGCAGAATCCGAATGCCACAATGAATACAATGGGACTGATCATGGAAACATTCATGGTAGCCGTGGCTCCCCACACAGTCTGAAGCAACCATCCGCTCATCAGCCACAACGCCAGGTAAGAGAAAGCCAGCCCCAGCAAACCACCTATAAGGGTAAGCGCAAAATTCTCGTTCAGCACCTGCCACACCAGTTCGCCCTGCGTGGCACCAAATGCCTTTCTGATGCCCAGTTCCTCCAGTCGGCGACGCATACGCGTATGCGTCAGTCCGCTCAGGTTGATGGCCGGAACCAGCAAAATGATGACAATCATTATGCCATATTTCCAATATGCCGCATCCAGATTCTCATACACATTCGCGTATTTGCGGTTCAACTGGGTACGGAAATCATCCGGCTGTCCCATAAGTTGCACTTCCGTATCCCCCAATGTGGTATTCAACTGGGCTATGCCGCGGGACACTTCGTCACGGATAGCATCAAAATCATCCGCACTATGTGCCAGAATGGTGACCATGTGGTTTCCGCTCGTTTGTCCGGCAGATACAGCATTGGCGCGCGAATTGGAAGAATATGGCGCATAAACCTCGCTCCATGCAAATTCACAAAAACGATTCACGTCTTCCACTACCCCACATACCGTATAATCGGCAAAGTTCACCAAAATCTGTTTTCCTATAGCCTCATCTACTCCTCCGTAAAGACGGCGTGCCACGCTTTCCACTATCACAGCCTTCTTGATTCCCGACTGGAAATCGGCATCCGTAAAAGGTTTACCTGCCAAGAAGTGAAAGCGATACACCTTCCAGAAATCGGCGTCTGTCAGCAGTAAAGGCGTATTCACCTCTTCGTCCGAGCCAGACGAACCGACCAACACCTCACCGGCCTCGTAAGTGACACACACCGCTTCGGGCGTCTTCAACGGATAAAACACTTCCTTCACCAACCACAACGAAGGACGGGAATGACTAGCCGAATTGGGATTCTTCTTATCGTAAACCGTACGTTCCCACTTCACATACAACGATCGCGAACGGTTTACCTCGGGACTGTAGTCTGCCGTCTTGGCCTGATACACAATCAGAATGACCATGATCAGTGCAATGGCAAGTGCAGTACCCAATATGGTAATGACACTCAACAAAGGCTGATTGCCCAATTGATAAGCCACCTGTCTCAATATTTTCTTCATCATAAAATACCTCCTCTCGATTTCCACACTCACTGCACCTGACGGCCATCGAAAAAGCGGATGGTCCGGGAAGTCTGCTTGGCTTGTTCCTCATTGTGGGTAACCATTACAATGGTACGGCCATCTTCCTTGTTCAATTTGTGTAACAACTCCATCACCTCTGCCCCCATCTTTGAATCCAGATTACCGGTAGGCTCATCGGCAAGGATTATTTCCGGATTACCCACAATGGCACGTGCTATCGCTACACGCTGGCATTGACCTCCGGAGAGCTGGGTGGGCATGTGGCGCATACGATGGCTCAAACCTACACGTTCCAACACTTCCTTTGCCAAACGGGTGCGCTCCTTGGCAGGCATCTTTCTATATAATAAAGGTAACTCCACATTGTCTATCACATTCAACGAGTTTATCAGGTGGAACGACTGGAACACAAAGCCCAGAGTCTTGTTACGGAAAGCAGCCAGTTCTTTATCCTTCATGTTATCCACCGAAGTGCCGTTTATCTCAATCTTGCCACTGCTGGGAGCATCCAACAGGCCCATAATGTTCAGCAAAGTAGATTTGCCGCAACCGGAAGGCCCCATAATGCTTACAAACTCACCTTTTGCCACTTCCAGGTTCACATTTTCCAATGCTAAAGTCTCAATCTCATTCGTACGGTATATCTTATTGATACCTGTTAATTTAATCATTGCCATACTCATCTCTTGTCTTAATTGTTATATATAATTTTGCTATTTCTTAATTTCTTATCACTTCCTCCCCTGCTCCACGTGGGGGCATAATCGAAGTGACAGCAAGAGCAACTTATGCCGTAACTGTCCTTATTTCAATTTCAGCTTGTTCTTATTCTTGTAGCTGCTCATGTCGCTGACTACTACCCGGTCGCCCGGCTTCAATCCTGAAAGCACTTCCACATATTCAAAATTGCTGTCGCCCAGCTGCACCTTACGCTTCACTATCTCATCCTCTCCTTCCTGCACAAAGAGTTCGTACTCCCCACGCCCGACATAATAAGAGGCATTGGCCAATCGCATCACTCCCTCTTTCACGGCATTCATGACATACACATCGGTTTTCAGGCCCGAACGGAGACGCTTGTTGTTATCCTCAGTCAACTGTACCGTAAACGAAATCACCCCATTCTTGCTCAGCGGAGTGACACTGCTCACCGTGCCTTCCAGTTTCTCATTGCCTATCTTGACTATGGCGCGCCCGCCGGCAGCCACACGGTCGCCATACGTATCGGCAATCTCACCTTCCACCTTAAAGTGGCTCAGATCGGAAATAATGGCCACCTGGCTTCCTCCCGATACCTGCGCACCCACCTGGTTATTAATATAGGTAAGAATCGCCTTGCGGGGCGAACGGATCTGCGCGTCGTCCAGTGTACGCTTCATCTCAGCCAAGCTCTTCGAGAAAATATTGAATTCCAGTTCCTTCACCTTCAGGTCGGCCTCCTTCACTTTCATCTCGTTGGCATATTGCTGCCGGAGTTGCTCCAGTTCCAGCTTTCCGGTATTAAAATTCAGTTCGGCCTGGCGCACCTTGTCCGTAGTGCCCGACCCTAGGCTGTCCAGATAACGCTCGTTGCGGAGTTCCACCTCCATGCGGTTGAGCTTCATTGCCGAGATTTTTACCTGCATGGCCAAGTCGCTCAAATACGTACTATTGTTCACCTTCAACTGCTCCAGCTGATAACGCTTCATCTGTTCCTCGTCCAACAGCTTCTTGTATTCGGTCTCCGTGCTCTGCAAATCAAGTTTCAAAATCGGAGTACCCACATCCACACTGTCTCCCCCCTTGCGATACACTTCCACAATACGGGTATTAATCGGCGAATTGATAATCTCCTCAAACGCCGGCACCACCTTGCCGGAAGCACTGACACTGACTTCTATCGTTCCGTTATCGACCTCCGAAAGTACCAAATCCTTGCGGTTGACGCTGCTCCGCATAAACGAAATCAGCACACCGATGCATACTACGGCCGCCACGCTGAAGGCACCATATTTCATCAACTTCTTTTTGCGTTCCTTATCACGCACTTCTTTAGGAATTTCTCTATCCATAATGTATCGTTGTTTTTATTATTTTATTGTTTAATACTCCTTTGCTTGCAACATCCATGCCAAAATCACAAACACCTGTATATCAACAACAACAAACAAAAACAGGGTGTCCGATATCGAACACCCTGTACGTTTTCAACAAACATTCCGACCGCCGTCAGCGCAAACGCAATATCGTCCCCACCTTGGGACAAGGATCTTCCGGCTTCATCCGGTTCATCTTATACAAATTCTTCAGACAGATGCCATACTTCTGCGAGACGGAATACATAGACTCACCACTACGGAGCACATGGACCACATGCGCCTTATCCGCACGCTTATGTTTCTTTTCCAGATAAATGACATCGCCCGGCTTCAACACATACCCCTTGTACAGGTCATTGTACTTCCGCAACTTACGCTGGCTGATATCGAACTCGCCGGAAATAGCCTTGAACGTATCGCCCGGCTTCACCACAACATAGAGCAAGCCGTTCGCCTGATAAGGCTGGTGCGGATTAGGGTAGTTCTTCATCCATTTGACGCCTTCTTTGGTATCATATTTGTGCAATCCATACAGCTCAATGATATCAATCAGCCGATAGGCGTAACGGGGATCGGTGGCATAGCCTGCCTTTTTCAGCCCATGTGCCCATCCCTTATAATCCGTAACTTTCAGCTTGAAAAGCGATGCATAACGCGAACGCCCCCTCAGAAACTTGGAATGATCCTCGTAGGATTCGCGGGGATGCTTGTAAGCACGGAAACATTCGTTACGGGCATCATCGTCATGCCTCACAGTACGCCCCGTCCAGTCTCCGCCACACTTGATGCCGAAATGGTTGTTCGATTTCCGGGCCAATGCACTCTGACCTGCTCCCGACTCCAACAACCCTTGTGCCAGCGTGATACTAGCCGGAATGTGATAGCGTTTCATCTCATCGATAGCAATATCTTTGTACTTATGAATATATTCCTCATATTGCCGATTACGCGTCTGCGCTCCGGCCATGAGAGAAAATAAGACGCAAAACAATCCGATAAATATACACTTCAACGTAGAATTCATTCTATTATGAGCTGTTTCCCTATTACTATACTAATATAATACGACTCGCCGACTTCGTTGCCATTCTTATTCAAAATCCAATGTTCCAAAGAAATCGGGACGATGAAAATCAGGCGACTCTACCCCGATGGGATTCCACGACAAGAAATGAGGTTGCTGCAGTTCATCGCCACATTTATAGAAATTGGCTTTCACCTCCCGGCCGTCAAGGCTTTCCACCCGATGCTTGAAGAACACGCTGTAAGGAATCAGCAACGCCACTTCCCACTTGCACACTCCTACCTTTTCCTCAAAAGATTCTCTTCCCAAGCTGGCCCAACGTCCTATCTGCGCGGTCACCTCCGCAGGAGCCGCCTCGCGGTTGTTCCGCTCCGGCCCGGCAGCCAACAGCACCGTACCGATGCAGTTGCATTCCAAATTATAGTAGATACCGTCTCCTGCAGGAATAGAAAAGAACTCCACACAAGAATCAGTCCATACATTGCCATTATCCTCACCATACTTGGCACGCACACTGTCTTCCTTTACCCGATAATGCAACAGAATAGCCTTATCCGTATGTGCAATACGGAAAGATACTTGGGGACGGTAGGAATATTCCGCCCAGTTCACCACCTCAATGGGTTGGCCTATCAGGTTCTCCTTGTCGAACAATGCCGGTATCTGCCGGGCATCTTGCACCTCAACGCTTATTTTCCTTACTTTCATGGTCTGACTTCATTTAATAATTAATATTCAATTTGAATGGACACAAAGATAGGATAAAAAAGCGAGATACGAAGATTTTCATCACAACCTTAATACAAAAAGCACTCAGTTCTTACTTCATCCTTGCCTCACCACGCTTCTTCCCCTCATTCTGTTTCGTCAGGCTCTGCCTTTTCTGCATTTCCTTGCGAAACTTATCACCTGTACGTTTCTCTATCGCATAAATCTTCTGAATCTGCTTGGGCGAAAGGAACTTTCGGAACTCAGCATAATATTTCTCGCGAAGGTCAAGCATCTTCCTGCTTTGGGCAAATCGCTCCTTAATGGCCTGCTCCACCTCGGCATCTGTAGGAATCGGCTTCGGTGTTTGTTTGTCGACAGCAGCCTTGCGAGAAGCATCTCCACGTTTCTCCACGGTGCGTATAGCCTGCAATTCGGTCATATATTGCTTATAAGCAGGGGCAAATTTGGCCGCGGTGGCATCATCCAGCGCCAATTCTTTTATAATCTGATCGCACTGCATTTTTTGCATCTGCTCTCTATCCACCTGTCTGCGTTCAGAACCTGTCACTTTCTTTTCTTGTGCAAAAAGCATTACCTGACTTCCCATAAAGACGGCTACCAAGGCCATCCACATTTTTTTTGTTCTCATACTTCTGTTATTTTTTAGAATTAATCAATAAATACATCACATTCGGACAGTTCCACCCATTCCGACAATTCCTCATCGGACATGGATGCTATACAATAATCCATAGCATCCGGATAAGAGGACCCCAAATCTGCCGAGACAACAAACGGACCGACAGCCTCTTCCTCCGTTGCCGGACGAGACACCGGAAAGAAAACAATCCCCAACAGGACAGCCGCCACAGTCAAGACTGCCGAAACAATCATCCTCATCCTGTGTAGCTTGTTCACTCTCTCTGTGCAGACACGTTCCAGCATTTGTTCCTGCATCTTCCCGAAAAAATCATCGGGAGTGCGATAAGGCATCTGTTTGCCTATATTCTTAAAATCAAACTCTTTCCCCATCTTATTCTCAATTATTTATCATATACTCTTTTATTTTTTCTTTCGCATAGTGATAATTCACCTTCAAAGCATCCACCTTCGTATCTGTTATCCGGCTGATCTGTTCATACTCCAGCTCGTCATAATAACGAAGATTGAAAACCACCCGTTGTTTCTCGGGGAGCATCAAGACGGCCTGCTGGAACTTTACCGCCATCTCATTTTCGTAGTCCACATAAGCCGAATCCATCAACTTGTTCATCAATTCCTCTCGGACTTCCTCTGCCGAAACGGCCTGTTCCTTACGTGCATTCAGAAAACGGAGGCATTCACGGGTAGCTATCCGATACACCCACGTACTTAGCGAACTTTCCTCTCTGAACTGAGAGAGATGACGGAAGATACGGATGAAAACCTCTTGCATAATATCCTCCGCATCTTCGTGCGACACCACCAACCGCCGTATATGCCAATAAATAGGGCGCTGAAAATATTCTATCAGTAGCTTGAATCCCCGTTCCGGACAAGAAGCACATGCTTCCCTTATTTTGTCTTCGTTCATCATCTGTTCTTCAAAATGTTTATAGATTAGAACCCGACAACAACAAGAAGTTAAAAAACAAGTTCCCGTTTTTTATATTAATTATAGATGAAGTTAAAAAATCAAATATCCCTTCAGGCCGTCCGAAGGAAAAGCCGGCAAGTAATTATCACAGCGTATCAGGCAAATCGAAATCCCTCTTTACAGCCTATCTTTGCCTGCAAATTATCAAAGAACAGAAAACATGAAAAATTACCATCATCTTTCGGCCCGGCATTGTCCGAAGCCATCATTTTTTGTATAGTTTCCCCTTCACACAGGATACAGCATTGATGTGATTCCACTTTTCCTTTCATCCTTTCATTATCTGCCAAAACGCCCTGCCGATGGGGATTCCGAGGGTGAGAGGACACTCTGCCGGGTCCTTTCATTCCCCTTTCATCCTCCCTTCATCGGCACGCAAAGGCTGCATGGTGTGAAACCGCCAAAGGCAGGTATGAAAGGACTCATGCCGGTGGCTGAAAGGAGCGTGAGGGGATGTGCTGTCATTTTTAACCGATTGATTGATAGACGGTTTTTCCCAAAATGAAAGGATGAAGGGAGAAGGAGGAGAAGCAACCTGATGAGGGGATGGTGTGCTTTGCACGTACGTACGTGTGAGCCTATACATACGTATGTGTAAGCCTATACGTACGTATGTACAAGCCCACACATACGTACGTGTTTTGCGACAAGGCGGAATCCGTTTCGGCGCACATGCAGGTTTGTACAGTGAACAAGCCAAGCTCGTGCAACGAACA
>CAMWGU010000058.1 GCA_947173895.1 uncultured Bacteroides sp.
TTGACTATATATTGTGTGCATAAAGGAAATGGATACCAACCGGAAATATCCGCTGCCCCCTATTTTATTGTGCTAAATTTATCAATTGATTAATTTCCAGTGGATTAATTAAAAACTTGACGAAGTATTAAATATGAATATGAAAGAAACTCTGTTTTATGCTTTGTCATGGGAAAGAATCCCGTCGGTTGCTCGTGAATTTTACAAACGAAAGAATAATCCTTTAAATCTTTCATTTTCTTCTTGCAAATTTCTTGGTTTTCTAATTTAATTCTTTTACATTTGTCAACACATAAAGAAAACGGATACGATTATAAACCTTATAAATAATAACAAGTATGGAAAATGAAGAATTGATTAAGCAAGTGACTGAGAAAGCTGAGAAATGGCTGTCTCCTGCTTATGATGCAGAAACACAGGCTGAGATTAAGAAAATGCTGGCAAACCCCGATAAAACCGATTTGATTGAAGCATTCTATAAAGATTTGGAGTTTGGAACAGGCGGATTGCGCGGTATCATGGGCGTGGGAAGCAATCGCATGAATATCTATACAGTGGGCGCAGCTACCCAAGGCTTGTCCAACTACCTGAACAAGAACTTCAAGGACCTCGAACAAATTTCTGTAGTGGTAGGTCATGATTGCCGTAACAACAGCCGTCTGTTTGCAGAAATCTCTGCCAATATCTTCTCGGCAAACGGCATCAAGGTCTATTTGTTCGAAGACATGCGTCCTACTCCTGAAATGTCATTCGCCATCCGCCATTTCGGTTGCCAAAGCGGTATCAACATCACGGCTTCGCATAATCCGAAGGAATACAATGGATACAAGGCTTATTGGGACGACGGCGCACAGGTATTGGCTCCGCACGACAAAGGCATCATTGACGAAGTGAACAAGATTTCGTCGGCTACCGACATCAAGTTCGAAGGCAACAAAGACCTGATTCAGATAGTAGGCGAGGATGCGGACAGCGTTTACTTGGACATGGTGAAATCTATTTCCATCGACCCGGAAGTCATTCAGCGGCAAAAAGGTCTGAAGATTGTCTATACACCGATTCACGGCACAGGCATGATGCTGATTCCGCGTGCATTGAAGCAATGGGGATTTGAAAACGTACACACTGTGCCCGAACAGATGGTGAAGAGCGGCGATTTCCCCACTGTTATTTCTCCGAACCCGGAAAATGCGGAAGCACTTTCTATGGCTATCGACTTGGCCAAGAAAATTGATGCCGACATTGTGATGGCCAGCGACCCAGATGCCGACCGTGTGGGCATGGCTTGCAAGAACGACAAGGGTGAGTGGGTACTTATCAACGGTAATCAGACCTGTTTGATTTTCTTGTATTACATCATCAAGAACCGCATTGCCATGGGAAAAATGAAAGACGATGATTTCATCGTGAAAACCATTGTGACGACAGACTTGATTAAGTCGGTTGCCGACAAGAACCACATCGAAATGTTGGATTGCTACACCGGCTTCAAGTGGATTGCACGCGAGATTCGTCTGCGTGAAGGAAAGCAGCAATACATCGGTGGCGGTGAGGAAAGCTACGGATTCTTGGCTGAAGACTTTGTACGTGACAAAGATGCCGTTTCGGCTTGTACGCTGTTGGCCGAAATCTGTGCATGGGCCAAAGACCAGGGCAAGACTTTGTTCGAAGTATTGATGGACATTTATGTGGAATACGGGTTCTCAAAGGAGACAACCGTGAACGTGGTGAAACCGGGCAAGAGCGGTGCCGAAGAAATCAAAGCGATGATGGAGAACTTCCGTTCCAATCCTCCAAAGGAAATCGGTGGTTCCAAGGTGGCTTTGGCCAAAGACTTCAAGACACTGGAAGCAACCGATGGCGAAGGCAACGTGACTGCCATTGACATGCCGGAGACCAGCAACGTGTTGCAATACTTCACCGAGGACGGTACCAAGATTTCTGTTCGTCCGTCGGGAACTGAACCGAAGATTAAGTTCTACATTGAAGTGAAGGGCGAGATGGGTTGTCACAAATGTTTCGATGCTGCCAATGCTGCCGCAGTGGAAAAAATAGAAGCCGTAAGAAAATCATTGGGTATTTGAGGCTAAGCGAAGGTGCCGGCCGGGAGGATCCCGGAGGGCATTGGCTTATGAATAGAAAAAAGAGAAAGGATGGAGAATGTTTTTTCCGTCCTTTCTCTTTTTGTCGGGGAGCTTGATGCTTTAGAAGCATGCAGGCTATTATACTTCGATGGCCGATGAAGTAATATCTTTTTTGGCCGGGTAAGTATTACTGCTCACGGCGTTCAAGGGTTTGGCCCGGGACAGAAACTCCATTCCGGGCTATGAGGGGGGATTATAGTACGGTCACTTCGTCCAAGAAGAACCAGCACGGATGGCCTACGCCGTAATGCCAGTGCGGGCAAGTCTTCGTGGCTGTCACATTTACTTTGATGTACCGGGCTGCGGTCGGGGCGGCGAAGTCGTGTCTCACTCCCACGAACTGGACTTTCGGGTTTCTGTCTTCGGGCAGTTCCTTGGTGTCTGCCAGCGTGTAATGCGTCCCGTCGCAGGACACTTCGTATGACACTTTGGTGGGCAGAAGCACCCAGGCGCCCAATTGATGGAGGAAATCGGCTTCGATGCTGTTGATTTCCTTCACTTCGCCAAGATCGATGACAAACGAGGCGTCGCGGCCTTCCCAGCCTACCCAGCCTTCCACGAATCCCGAACCGCCGAACAGTCCGTCGGTCAGCACTGTTTTGCCCAGTTCGGCATATCCTTTTTCCGGCTGGTCGATGAATGTCACCTTGGCGCCTTCTGCAAGGCTTCGCTTCGGGCGTGGCATGTACCTGCTCCGGAAGAGGTCGCAGTATTCTACTGGGGAATTGCTTCTCTCGTTAAGGGTGGGCACGTCGAACCGTTTCACTTGTTGCTCAAAATAGTTCAGCTTGTCGGTCAGTTCCTGCATGTCCATATTCTTTTCGGAGCGAGCAATTTCCAGTTCGGAATAAAGGAGGGGAAGCCGGGTGCGCTGTACACGTGCCAGGCATACGCTGTCATGTGCCACGGCTTTTTCCGCCCGGTCGAATAGCTGTGTGTAGCGTCGCATCAACTTCGGCTTCAGCATGCCGTGCTTGTGGGAGACAGGCGAATCGTATATCCAGAGCCGTTGTCCGCTGCCGATAAGTGCTCCTTCCATCACTTTGATGTATTGGTATAGGTAGGGTGCGGCGTCTCCGTAATAGCCCTGTAGGAAGGTGTGTGTCAGGTCGTCTGTGTCCAGCTCCGGATTCCACATCAGCTTGGAAACCATCCAGGTGCGCATTTCGGCAAAGTCTCCGCCACGGCTTCCGGCCACTTGCGAGAAGTGCATGTTGGCGCCATGGTCGCGGAACAGGCGGATGTTGTCGGCCAGGATGTGGAAATTGGGAAACGGGGCAAGGTAGTTGTCGAAGTTGATGCCGTAGTCCCATACGAAGATGTTCCGGCTGATTTTGCTCCATCCTTCTATCGCTTTTACGAATTCACGTCCCGATGCGTTTTCGCGGAGTGTTACTTCGCGGTTGCAATCAATGTCGCACAACATGATGTTTACGTTGGGGAGCGGCTTGACGTGTTTGGGCGGATTCATGGTATATAGGTAGGCAAGGGTGGAGAACTCCTTGTCGGGGAATCTTTCGGCCAGTTTGTTCAGAAAGTGAATCACGCTGCCGGACAATGCGCCTTCGTACTCGTCTATTGCCTTGCATTGGTCGCACTGGCAGTTGGTGAAGTTTCCGTCGTTCTGGCTGACGGAAATCATCTTGCAATTCGGATTGGCTTTGAAAATAGAATCGATACGTTCGCATACGATTTCGAACACTTCGGGGTTGCTGAGGCACCATTGGCTTGCTTTGCCCGGATGGCGTTTCCCGTCGAAGTAGGAATAATATTCGGGGTGCTCCTTGCCGTAATGTGAAGAGGGCAGAAGCCGGTCGAAGGTGTGTACCCAATAGCTTGCGGCGAACATTTCGGAGGGTTCTTCCAGCCTCATCCATAACTTATATACCGGGTCGCTGTGCAGTCCGTAGAACTGGCTTTGGCGATACCTGAAGACAGGATTGTCCGTTTCGTTGAGGACGGGCAGCTTGATGTCGGAAGATTGAGTCAGCGAGTATTCGTTTTCGCCCCAGTAGCTTACGCCCAGGTATTTTTCGAGCAAGGTCACTACACCGTAGATGCTTCCTTTGTCGCCTCCGCTGGCAATGCGCAGCATCCCGTTTCCGGTGAGCAGGCGGAATCCGTCTTCTTTTAATCCGTCGGTGATGGGGTTGCCGTCGGGGGTTTTCGACAGAACGTTTTCCTGTCCGTTGCCGATAAGCATATCGCCTTTATGTGCTTTGCCGCTCACCTCCGAATGAACAATGGGCAACTCTGTTCCGCTGATTCGCTGTATGAAGTCCTGTAGAAGTCGGGCGGCAGTCGAGTCAGCCTTTTCTTGAGTGGTCACTACAATTCTTGCTTTGGCCTTCCCGTTTTTAACCACGGGTATTTGGGCGTATGCATTGGCTCCGCAAAGTAATGTGATTGCCATCACAAATGAAGTAATTTTTCTCATGCTACATTGTTTTTTTTAGGTTTTTGCAAAGATACAAAAGAAGATGGAACAACTTCTCTTTTTCATTGCCCTTGGGCTATTTTATCTGTATTTTGTTGTAACTTTGCATCTAGTTTTAATTTAAGGTAAGAAAAGATATGATGTGGTTACTTTTGGCGTTTCTCTCGGCTGCGTTGCTGGGATTCTATGATGTGTTCAAGAAACAATCGTTGAAAGACAACGCAGTGATTCCGGTTTTGTTTCTTAATACATTATTTTGTAGTGTGATATTTCTTCCTTTCATTGTACTGTCGGCGTGGAGGCCGGAAGTGCTGGAGGGTACGGTTTTTTATGTGCCTGATGCTGGATGGGAAGTGCATCGTTATGTGGTGTTGAAGTCGGTCATTGTACTTTCGTCTTGGGTGCTGGGATATTTCGGTATGAAGAATCTGCCTATCACCATTGTGGGTCCTATCAATGCCACTCGTCCGGTGATGGTGCTGGTGGGTGCGTTGGCGGTTTTCGGCGAGAGGCTGAATCTTTATCAGTGGGTCGGTGTGTTGATGGCTGTTCTTTCATTTTTCATGCTGAGTCGTAGTGGAAAGAAAGAAGGGATAGACTTCAAGCATAACAAGTGGATTTATTGTGTGGTCACAGCGGCCGTGTTGGGGGCGGTGAGCGGACTTTATGATAAATACTTGATGGCTCCTGCCGACCAAGGAGGACTTGGGCTGGACCGGATGGTGGTGCAATCATGGTATAACATTTATCAGTTGGTTATGATGGGTGGTGTGTTGATGTTGCTATGGTGGCCGAAGCGTCATTCTGCCACTCCGTTCCACTGGCATGGGTGTATCCTTCTGATTTCCTTGTTTCTGTCGGCGGCCGATTTTGTCTATTTCTATGCTTTGAGCCTGGATGGGGCGATGATTTCCATTGTGTCTATGGTGAGGCGGGGCAGTGTGATTGTTTCCTTCCTTTTTGGTGCGATGGTGTTTCGCGAAAAGAATCTCAGAAGCAAGGCGGTGGACTTGGCTTTGGTGCTGGTCGGTATGATATTTTTGTATCTTGGAAGCCGGTGACAGGTATTTGGACTGTATTCTTAAATTTTATGCGCGTGCCATTCGTGTCCTTCATGGGACAAGGATGGCACGCGTGTTTTTTCTGTTACTCTATGATGATTTTGTACGCCACGTCAAACACTTCTTTCGGAGCTAGCTTCTGCATCCATTCGCGGTCTTTCCATTCTCCGGTGTATCCGATGGAATCACAGCGGCCATACCAAGGTTCGATGCAGACGAACGGACAGTCAGGATGCGCTTTGGTAGGCGACCACAAAGCTACTAATGGAGAATCAAATTCCAGACTGACGTATGGTTTTTTCTCTTTGTCCAGCAAAGTGACTTTCTTCAGTTGCTTGTTGTCGAATATATATGTGTCACAATCAAAAGTATAGATGTCTATCGGCATCATTTTTTCTTTGTTCAGTTTCAGTGTATGGCGTTCGGGCGACACACATCCTTTTTCCATCGGCACGATGTATTCCAAGTCCGACGTCCGGTTGAAAGTAAAGAATCCGCGTTCGTTTTCCGAGGCATCGAATCCGGGAAAATAGAAAGCCGGATGTGCTCCGATCTGGAAATACATGTCCATTGCCCCTAGGTTTTCTACACGCCATTTTACGATAATCTGATTATCTTCCAGTAAGTATCCCACCAGTAGACGGAAGGGGAAGGGAAACTTGCCCAGTGTGTCGGGAGTGCTTTCCAGCCAGTATACGATTCCCTGATCTTCTTTGTGGGTCACTTTGAAATCCATGTCGCGAGCAAATCCGTGCTGGCCTATTTCATACGTGTTTCCGGCATGCCAGTATTTGTTGTCCCATACTCGTCCCACAGTGGGGAAAAGGATAGGGGAGCGTCGTCCCCAAAATTTGGCATCACCCTGCCAGAGGTATTCCTTTCCGTCTTTCCGGATGCTTTGAAGTTCGGCACCGTGTTCGGCTATTTGCACGGTCAGAACAGAATTAGATATTGTTTCCATGTTTTGTTGCTTATGAGTTATTTTTCCAAAGGTAGGTATGTTTTACGATATGGCAAAGCAAATTCCAATCTTTGTTTCGTGAACGATGCATGGCTTTTTCATTTAAGTGCCAAGTATTTCTTTTTTAGGGAAGAATGTTATATTCTGCTTCAGTGTTCGCATTTTTCCAAGTAAAGATGCCTTGCGGTAAAGTGTGTTAAATCCGAACATTAGTGCAATCTTTATTCAAAAAGTTTCCAAAATCGGATTATTTTTAATAGAAATAAGCGGTAATATTTATTTTTGATTATATTTGCCATTTTAATAATGGGAGAAAATGTTATGTTTTGGACAAAAAAAATCACGCTTGTTCGCTTTATGGCGATTGCATTATGGTGTCTGTTTTGCTGTGTATCCTGTACGGTTCGTGAGTCGGGTGGTTCTGCTGACATGGATTTGTATAAACGTTACTATGCTTCTGTGGTAGATTCTCTGTCTAACAATCCGCGTCAGGTTTGCACGAAGACCCTTCGGCGGATGTCCACAGTAGGGGATAGCCTGATTTATTACCATTATATGACTTTGCTTGCAAAGGCGTATATGTTTACATCAGATGTGGATTCCGCTCTTTGGTGTATGGAACGTGCAGAGGCGTTTTGCATCCGTTCAGCAGCTTTGCTTTCTGTCCACAGCTTATATG
This sequence comes from uncultured Bacteroides sp., assembly GCA_947173895.1. GTDB lineage: Bacteria > Bacteroidota > Bacteroidia > Bacteroidales > Bacteroidaceae > Phocaeicola. The sequence continues at coordinate 7,283 of CAMWGU010000058.1, forward strand.
CGGAGGTCTATAATATGCGCGGTAACCTGTATGCCCGTCAAGGAAGGCTGGATTCATCGGTGGTTTGTTTCCATCGTGCTTTCGATCACCGTTGTGCGGGAGGTGATAAGGACGTGCTTCCCGACATTTCGATAAATCTAGCGGACGCTTATGTTCGTACGGGACATTACGATAAAGGGGCAATGTGGTACCGCAAGGCCTTGTCGTATTGTGATTCGCTGGGTGTGTCCGACCGTCGGCGTTTTCCGGTGTATTATGGGCTGGCCACTGTTTATATGCAGCTTCGCGATTTTGAGGCTTGTGATTATTATTATGATTTGGCCGAACGCTATTATGACGACATGCAACCCTACGAACAGCATATTTATTTGAACAACCGTGGGAATTCTTATTATTTCCGCGAGGACTATCCGATGGCTTTGGAGATGTTTCGTAAGTCGTTGCGTCTGTCTTGCGCTTATCCGGACCTGGAGTTTGAGAAGCATCTCACAGAACTGAATATGGGCGAGACCTTCCTGCTAATGAATTGCGTTGATTCGGCGGCTTGCTACTTGAGTTTGTGTAGCGACTTTTTTCATTCTATCGGAAATCAGACGGCGCTTTATTATTTAGATACCCAACTGATAGAGTTGGCATTGAAGCAAGGGGATGTAGGATTGGCCCGCCGGCGTTTGCAAGAGGCAGTGACACCGGAGTATGTAGAACCCGGCATGCGTCATATCCGCAACCGTTATCTGCAACATTATTTTGCAGAGACAGGAGACTTCAAGCGGGCCTATTATTATCAGGTGGAAAACCAACGGATAGATGATTCTACACGGAATGAGCGTATCAGGATGCGTACTGCCGAAATAGACTTGAAATACAAGCAAGACACAACGCTGATGAAGCAGAAGATATTTATTCAGCAGAAAGAGAACGAGGTGCTGGTGTTGAATCAGATGCTTTATGCAGGTTTGTTCGTTTGCGTGCTTGTTCTTGCGTTGGTGATTTTTATTTATGTTTACCAAAAGAAGCAGCGTTCGTTGCTTTGGATGAAAAGCCAAAGTATGATTACCGCTTTGCGCATGGAGAATATCCGTAATCGTGTGTCGCCTCACTTCATATTTAATATATTAAACAGGGAGATGGGCAAATATACGGAAGAGCAGGCCGGAAATATGCGCAGATTGGTGAAACTGATGCGACGGAACTTGGAACTGACGGAACAACTATGTGTTACCATGGCCGAGGAGCTGGACTTTGTAAATACGTTTATCGATTTGGAACGCAAGGCATTGGGCGATAGATTTGTGTTACACGTAGGCATAGACTCTGCTATAGATCTCAATCGGGAAATTCTTCCGTCTATGATGATTCAGATTCCGGTGGAGAATGCGTTGAAGCATGCCTTGCTGGCTAAAGAGGGAATGCGCAGACTGTGGATTGAAATGAGGAAAACAGAGGGCGGCATTTGTATAAAGGTGCGCGATAATGGCGGAGGGTACAAAGTGAGCAGCAATTTTCAAGGCACGAGTACGGGAATGAAAGTGATTTTGCAAACCATACAGTTGCTGAATGCGCATAACAGAAGACACATTGACGTCTCTGTCTCTAATGTCGTGACTGAGGATGGAGAAACGGGGTGTGAGTTTGCCGTCATTTTGCCTGAAGGATATGATTATAACTTGAAATAGTAGTTGTTTTAGACGTTATAGTGTCTGAAACGGTTGCAATGGTTCCATAGTCGGGATATTGGATTTGGGCGTTACATATCATTTAAATACTTTTGTTTTATTAATGATAAAGACAGATTATTTATAATGGATAAGCTATATAGAATCGTAATAATTGATGATGATGAATATTCGGCCGACAATCTTTGTCTGGAGTTGAAGAAGTATAATCGGTTGTCTGTAGTTGGGATAGCACGTAATGGTTTCAACGGAAAGAAATTGCTTGATAAGGTTCGTCCGGATTTGTTGTTCCTGGATGTAGAATTACTCGACATGAAAGGTATGGAACTGCTGGACCAAATAAAAGGATCGATGACTTGGAATATGCAAATAGTTTTCTATACTGCTTATGACAAATACATGATTCATGCCATTCGCGAGGCGGCTTTCGATTATTTGCTGAAGCCGGTTGACGGAAAAGAATTGGAGGGTATAATCAGTCGTTTTATGAAAAAGGTGACAGAGGAGATCTCTGCTTCTTTTGTGATACCTCCTCGTGTATATGCAGACGGCGAACACACCTTTATGATTTCGACTCCTACGAATGACTTACGTATTCTGAGAACTATCGACATTGGTTACTTCCGTTATAATTCGGAAAGAAAATTGTGGGAAGTAATTCTGAACAATACCACTCCTTTGTTGCTGAAGAAAAATACAACGGCCGATCATATCAAGGGATATGATTCTTGTTTTGTTCAGATTCACCAGTCGTATATTATTAATGTGAATTATCTGATGATGATTAAGGAGAACCGTTGTGTGATGTTTCCTCCGTTCGAAAATGTGACCGAGCTTCAGGTGTCAAAGAAGTATAAGAAAGAGTACAGGACAAGTTTTATCTTTTGTGAGTCGTTAATATATCATTTTATTATAACTTAATTTTTTTTAGTCGCTTAATGTGGAGGGTGGTAATCGTGAGATTGCTGCTCTTTTTTCCTAAAGGCTACCTCAGTTCGATATTACTTACTTCAATTCATAGCGTCCTATTGTGCAAGGCCTTTCTTCCTAATATCTCCAAAAGCCTTTGGCGTTAACTCCCAGGGCTTTGGAGATAGTAGCCAATAGGTAGAGATCCCTTAGTAGTAAAGCAGAAAAGGCTTATGGGTGCAGATACGTTTTTTAAAGGCTGGACATAGCGTGAGGGCGGCTGTCATAAAGAATTTGCCCTAGCGTAGGTTTGCATATAGCTTTTATTGATGTCTCGATTAAAATTGGGCATAATAGTTGCTAATTTGGGTCATATAGTAAATAGAAATGGCCTTATGTCTCTTTAGAAGTAATTGTTCGTTAGTAAAATAATTCAAAAAAGCCTTCCTTTGTAAAGAGTAAAGCGTAAAAAAACCGATGATTTGTGAATTTAATCAAAATGTCAGCTGTTGAATAGATTAATTTTAAAATACATGAAGATGAGAACTTTGATTTTGTTTTTGACAATCTTTCTGTTACCCTTTGGGGTGCAGGCTAAAAAAGAGGATCCGCTGAAGTATGATATAACTTCGGCAGGGGTTAGTGCAAGTGGAATGACATTGGTAAAAATATCTCTCTATGTCGATAAGCCTGCTAAAGCAACAGTGGAATTGCTGAAAAAGGCGGCAGTCCATGGCATTATATTCCGTGGCTTGAATGAGTCAAGTGTTTTGGGATATTCCAATCAAAAGCCTTTAGCCTCGTCTCCGGCGGCAGCACAGCAATATGGGGATTTCTTTGAGGCTTTTTTTCAGGAAAACGGGCAATATCTTTCGTATGCAAATATGGTAGAATCCACTACGCAGGCTGTAAAGGTAGGCAAAAAAGAATATCGGGTGACTGCAGTGGTTAATATAAGTACGGACCAGTTGAAGCAAGTGTTGCAACAAGCTGGTGTAATACGTAAAATGACAGACGGCTTTTAATTTTATACAGGATTTATGCGGAAATATATGGTTTGGATAAGTGCTTTGTGCATAAGCACGATGTTTCTCAGTTCGTGTGAAACGAAGAAAACCTCTTTGGGAGCTTTTTATTCTTTTGAAACAGAATGTTTGGGAACTGAATATGACGGGTCACTCACACTGCGTACGTGGGGAGAAGGGAATAGCAAAAAAGATGCGGTTGAACAGGCAAAGAAGCAGGCGGTTCGTGATGTTATATTCAAAGGTATTACGCGAGGGGTAAATGATTATCACATGCGCCCTCTTGTTACGGAACCGAACGGAGCGGAAAAATACCAAGATTATTTTAACCGATTCTTTTCGGATGAGGGGGAATATGTGGCATTTGTAAACATGAAAGATGAAAAGGCGAACTCGAAGCAAGTGATGGAAAACCGTCAGGTATATAAATTTGGTGTAACTGTGAGAGTGCTTTATTCGGAACTGAAGAGGAAATTGCAAAATGACGGAATTATTAAAACGGTAAAATAGTATGGGAAAATTTATAGTAATATGGGGATTGCTGATGTTCGCATTTGCCGAAGCGAATGCGCAAGCTACATTGCCTACTATTATGGTACGCCCCGGAACTCAATGGTGCTCGGAGAATGGCTATACGGAAGTGAAAGATAATCAAGGGCAACAAGTAGAAATATGTGATTACACGAAAGCGATGAACGATTCCAAGATGTTGCAAAGCATTGTTGCGATAGAAGGGCTGTTGAGAGACGAAGGTTTCAAGGTTCCTAGCTTGAAACAGAAAACAAATGCCATCAATGAATTTGCAGCCGAGGAATTGCTGATGGATGATGAGGATGGCAATATTGCAGACAAAAGTGCCTTGGACCTGTCACGTGAGAAGGCGGTGGCTGATATTTATTTGGATGTGAACTGGAGTATTGAGAAGATAGGCCCCAAAAAGCAATTGTCTTACACACTGGAAGGTAAAGATGCTTATACGGGTGAAGAGGTGTGTAGTGTGACAGGATTGGGTGAACCGTCGCTGGCAGCTTCGGAGGCAACGATGCTTCGTGAGGCTGTGATTGGGAAAATACCGGAAATGAAGGACCGTCTGCAGAAATATTTGACAGGAATATTGACTAATGGTAGAAACGTGCATGTGGCTATACGTGTATCGACGGGATCAAATGTGCATCTGGAAACGGCTGTACAGGGTGGCAATTTAGGACGTGTCATCTATAAGTGGATTTTGAAAAATGCCGTGCAACATCGTGCCGAGGCTGAGCGGTCTTCGCGTACTTCGGCCAATTATAATGTGAATATTGCATTGTATGATATGGATGAATTGCCTATGACTACGGAAGATTTCTTATGGCAGTTGAGCGATTACCTGTCTGGCGAGCCATACGGGATAAAGACGAGGGTTGCTAATCAGGGATTGGGACGTGCGACATTATTTATACAAGGTAAATAGGGAGGATGGATGATGAAACGATATTTTACATTATTTTCTTTGGCTTTTATTTTCTTGATGAATATGTTTTCACAAGAGTGTGACATGCCGTTGCGTGTGATTGTGCCGCAACAGGTTGAGGCTTTGGATGCGGTCTCCGAATCTCAGATAATCAATAAGTTGCGTCATATTGCTGTTCGGAATGGGATTGCAGGAGGGATGGATGCTTCTCCTTTTGCCATCACGGCTTCGGTAGATGTGGTAAATAAAGAAATCATAAACGGATCCCCTGCCAAATATATTTATGTGCTGAATGTGAACTTGTTTATCGTTGATACTCAGGACCAGAAGATTTATTCATCTGCTTCTGTGGAAGTTCGTTGTGTTGGGAACAGCCAGACGAAGGCTTATGTGAACGGTATCAAACAATTAAGTCCGTCCAATGCGGAAGTCCAGGCTTGCATTGAGCGGGGAAAACAGAAAATGTTGGACTATTATGACCGAAATTATCAGAATATAATAAAGAAGGCCAAAGTGCAATCTTCTTTGCGGAACTATGAGGAGGCTTTGTTTTATTTGATGTCTGTTCCTGAATGTAGCATTGGGTATGATGCTGCAATGGTGGAAGTGATAAATGTATATAAGCAATTTGTAGACCGTCAATGTGTGGAGAATCTGGCACAGGCACAGGCTGCGTGGATGTCGGGATTTACTGCAGAAAACGCTGCGCTAGCTGGTGTGTTTTTGTCTGAGATCTATCCAGATGCGGCATGTTATGAAGATGCACAGCAACTGGTTCGCGAGATAAAAAAGCACATGGGTGAGGAATGGAAGTTTGAGTTGAAGCGTTGGGACGATTCTGTGAGCATCCGGTTGCAGCAAATGAAATATGCGCGGGAAATTGCCATTGCTTTTGCCCAAAATCAGCCTAAAGAAACGGTTAATTTTATTTTTAGATAAATAGGGCTATGCTGAGAGTGAACACATGATGCTCATGTCTTTGTGTATGTTTGCCTATGTCAGATAAGATACCTCATGTGCAACATCCTATGCTGTGAGGGAAATTTAATAGGATTTTACCAGTGTTTGATGTGAAAAAATGAAATAGAAGCAATGAAGAAGAATTTTTTAGTAAGCTTGTTTATGTTGTTTCCTTTGTTGGTGTTGGGGCAGTCTTTAGAAATCAAGCCCGATAAGAAAGGAAAGCTAGGATATTTTGATTCAGATGGCAATAAAGTTATTTCTTGCCAGTATGAAGAAGCGGAACCTTTTGTAAATGGAGTGGCCCGAGTTCGTAAAAATGGGAAATACGGATTGATTAATGAGAAAGGTAAGGCTATGGGAGGATTGAAATATACGGTGATGGATGAATATGCCGATACAGGTTATTATATTGTGTGTGATGGTGGGTCTGAAGCAAAGCCTAAAGATAAGATTTCTACTAGGGCGGCAATTCCGGCTAAGATATTCAAAGGCTCTACTTATTATCCTATTAAAGGTGGAAAATGGGGAGTAGTTGATGCACAGGGGAATGTGCTCATCAAAGCGGAATACGATCAATTGTCCAATCCCATTAAAGGAGCGATTTATGTGACCAAAGGCGGCAAGGTCGGTTTTTATAATGAGGACATGGAGTTGGTTTTGAAGCCTACTTATAACTTTATGGGTGCTTTTAATAATCAAGGCCTTTGCTGGGTAAAGAACGGTGGGAAGTTCACGGGTAAATATGTCAAGGGGGGAAAGATGAGTGTGATTGACCGAGCCGGGAAATTGATTGTACCGTTAAAGTTTGAGAGTGTTTGTACGTTTACGCCTTCTGATAATCCGGCTTTTTCGTCTATGCCGGTCAAACCTTTGGAGATGGTGCCTTTCTTGTCTATGCCCGATTCGGATGAACCGTGTTTGTGGTTTGCTTCGAAAGGGATTGCCAAGCCGGGTGTAGTGGATATCAGAGGAAACGTCTTGCTTCCGGAAAAGAAGTATGACGTGATTTATATGCCGACTGATGGCATGCTGAAATTCTCATCTCTGGTGGGTAAGAAGCCTAAGGTGCAAAAGTGGGGCTATTTTAATATTGAAACAAAAAGGGAGGTCTTTACAGATCCGGAGTATGTGTTTTATCCTTTTATCAATGGCATCAGTAAAGCTGCGCGTAAAGATAGCTGTTTGTTTTATTTTGTGGATAAGGACTTTCATGAGATATCAGAACGCTATGTGCAGGCAGGAGATTTTGTAGAGGATTATTGTATCGTAGGCAGGGGAGGTAAATTTGGTGCTTTGGATCGTAGCGGGAAGGAAGTGATACCTTTGGTATATGAAAATCTGAATAATGCCTTTTCCGAAGGCCTGCTTGGGGTGAAGAAAAACGGGAAGTGGGGTTTTGTCTCGCCGGACAATCAAGTAAAAATCCCTTTTATGTATGATAAAGTGACTTCATATAAAAAAGGATGTGTATCCGTTTGCCTGTCGGGAAAATGGGGGCAGATAGATACGCAGAATAATGTGATTTTGCCAATTGAGTGGGATGATTTTTTGATTCCTGATACGTTGCCTGCCCGTTATTATTGGGTGAAGAAATCTGATAAGCTATACTATTATTATGATATGGCGACGCATAAAATAAGTTTTCCTTCTGAAGGCAAAGGATTTACAGTAGTAGAATTGTTTGCGGGTAAAGAATACACCCGAGTAAAGACTTCACTTTATTATGGTGCCGTACGGCAAGACGGAACAGAATATGTGCCTTGCAAGTTTGAAAAGAAATCGGATGTGGAGAAGGCTATCTTTTATCTTCAGAAAAATAAGTTGCCATATTTCAAGGAGGTAGATTTGAAGCGTTTCCATATCATTCTTCGGGGAACTAGTAATCAACATAAATTGTCAGAACGTATTTCAAATGAAGATTGGGATTATTAAGCAGAAAAGTATATGAAAAATATAGTATTATTGCTGGTGCTTCTTTTTATGCAGCAAAGCGTAGGATTTGCTCAAGAAGAAAAAAACATAGAATATCGTCGCAACTCTATTTATAGTGTAATGATTAAGCATGAAAACCAGAAATTCGCAGATACGATTGCTAGTGTATTTCAGTTCATGCCTGTTCCAGACAAGTATAATGATCATGATTTGAGTGTCAAGGTACTGTCTGTTTTGTCAAAAGAAGTTTCACCCACGGAAGTGGAATCCTTCCTAAATAAGAATGGAGTGGCTAGCAGACTGGTGTCGAAATGGTTTAACCGGGACTTTACAAACGGGGTTTGTGATGTGGAATTGATCAAAGAACGAGGGCTTTATGATGCGTCCGAGATGGATAAAGCCATTGCTTTGCAAACACAACGGGGTAAAGCGATGCTGGAGGATGCCGGTGAGGAACTTATAGGCAATACGTTTGTTTTGGTTAATGACATCAAGTATATAGATAAAGGGGAAAGAAGCAAGACTTGGGGAAGCATTTTTAAGGTGATGGGAAACGTGGCAGCTATAGTGACGAATAATTCATCTTATGCTGATCTTGGTAATAATGTGGGTGATATAACCGAATCTTACAAGGGCTTTAAGGTGAAAATATATACTCATCTTTATCAGTTGGTGTGGGATGAGGAAACAGCGATGACATTTTATGAAAGAATGTATACAGATACTCCGGATTCGGAAAAGCATGATGCGATGGAATTGTATCGTGATAAATTTAAATTGAAATATGTGGGTAGCCAGCTTAGTGACGGTAGTACAACCTCATTCCTAGGCATAAAAGAGGATGAACCGCGTTTGATGGTCCGGAAAGCTTGTCAACGTGCTTTGGATGATAATGTGGCCAATTTGCAGAAAAACTACGAAGCGTTTAAGGTAAAGGTACCTCTTTTGAATGTGGCTCCTCTGACTGCCCAAATTGGGAAAAAAGAAGGCATCACAGAAAAGTCGCGTTTTGAAGTATTGGAAATCCAAGAAAAAGAAGGACGTACCGTTTATAAACGGGTAGGGGTTATCCGTCCCATGTCCAATTTGATTTGGGACAATCGCTTTATGGCTGTAGAAGAGAAGGCTGAGGGGGCAAGCCTGAAATATACGACTTTCAAGAAAGTGTCTGGTGGTGATTTTTATCCCGGTATGCTGATCAGAGAGATTAAATAATTTGTGGTTAACTAAAAGAATTGAGAAATGAAAAAAACTGTTTTTTTGTTGCTGATGGTATTTGGATGTGCAATGGCAAATGCTCAGGATTGGAACTTTGGTGGTGACTCGTATGAGACAAAACGCAATAATTTTGGTATCGAACTAGGGGTTGGCGGAACTGGAGATATTACGGTGGACTTGGGGATCAAATGGCAGACTAATTTGCATGAGAATATAGCTTGGGATGTGATTACCCTTAAAGCCTTGGCAGATGTGGAAAATGATTTAGGAAAATCTTGTACCGGACAGTTGATGACCGGTTTACGTTTGCTCTCGCCTGATTTTTCGGGTATGGCGATTTATGCAAATGCGCGTGCCGGTTATGCACATAATTTTGATTCTTCGAATGGAGGATTTGCATTTGAGGCTGGTGCGGGTGTGAATGTTACACGTCATATTTATTTGGGGTATGCCTATAATCAATTTAAATTGGATGATGTGAAAGTGAAATATCATGCGTTTCGCGTAGGATTTTTATTTTGAGTTATGATTTGTTGTTTTACTTGAATATAAAGGATATATGAAAAAGTTATTGGGTATTATTGGCATCTTGATGATCTGCTTGAGCATGAATGCTCAGGTTGATAAACGGAACCTGTTTGCAGTGGAAGCTGGAACAGGGAGTGCACTAAGTAATTTTGTTGTCAATTTGGGATTCCGGTGGCAGATGAATCTCCATCCTAATATAGCATGGGATGTATTGACAGTGAAGGCTACTACAACTCCTGATTCAGACATTTTGGATGCTATGCTGGCCGAAGGAATGACAGGAGTGCGTCTGACTTCTTATGAATTTGCGGGCATGTCTGTTTATGCTATAGGAAAAGTAGGATATGGTCACTATATTGATATAAGTAATGGTGGGGTATGCTATGAGTTTGGAGCTGGTTTGAATATCACTTCTCATCTTTCTGTAGGATATGCCTTTAATGAAATGTCATATAAAGACAGCGGAGTGAAATGTAAATGGAAAAGCCATTCGTTCCAGATAGGATGGACTTTCTAAATGGCAATGATTTAGCTGTTTAATGAACGAATTGTGTTTGCCTCGCTTGGGCGTTTTTGTCGATGGCAGAGGCAAGCACAATTCTTTTTTATGTTATTTCTTCGGATAGTTAGGACCGTACAGCATGGTTTTTTCTCTTACCACCAGTTGACCGTTTTTCACAAATTCTTCACCGCGTTCGCTTAAATGGCGGATCATCTCCTGGCGTAGTTCGGATAGCTGTTTCTTGTATTTTTTGTCGTTGACGGCATTGTGCAACTCCTGGGGATCTTGGGTCAGGTCGAACAGTTCTTCACCGCCTGTGCGGAAGCGCCATACATATTTTATTTTCCCATCTGTCAGGGCGCACCAATAGTTGTCGTCACTATAGCAGGTGGCATGTTCCAGGTCGATGTATTTGCGCCAATTGGTTTCCGTTCCTTTGGCGAGCTGTTGCAAAGGGCGTCCGTCCATGTCAGTGGGAATGGAGACACCGGCTGCTGATAAGAAGGTAGGGAGTATATCGCGCAATTCTACAGGCGCGTCTACTTTGCCCGATGCTATGTGTTCGGCAATGGGCCATTTCACAATGTATGGCACGTGGGTGGAACCTTCGTATGGATAGGTCTTTCTCCAATGGTGATGGTCGCCCATCATATCTCCATGATCAGAAATGAAGATAATCAGTGAGTTGTCGTACATTCCTTTTTCCTTCAAGGTTTGGATAACGCGCCCTATTTGTTCGTCAATGAAGGTGATGTTGGCATAATAATGCCGTTTGGAGTTGTTGGTATATTCCTTTCCAAAGTTTCCGTAGGGCGCATCCGATGCTACCTTGCTGGGATCTTTTTCTTCGCTGTATTTTTCGCACCAGTCGCCTACGGCGGGAGCGGGAATGTCAGAGTCCTTATACAAGTTCAGATAGCGCTGGGGCGGATCGTATGGGCTATGCGGTCGCGCAAAAGATACTTTTAGAAACAAAGGTTTGTCGCCGTTGTCATAATTACGTATCAGGTTACAAGCCATCTCGCCAGTCCAGTAAGTTGGATGAAGTGTTTCGGGAAGTCGGTAAATGCCTGCCGAATGGTCATTCCATCCGATTCCGGTCTCGTCTGGATTCTTTCCGGGAGCTTGTATCTGAAGCCACTGTCGATAGTTGCTGGTGAAATTTTCGTCCTCTATGCGTCCGCTTTCGTCTAGTAGAGTTCCTTCAAATCCGTGTTTCACTCGTTGGGGATGCCAGTGCATTTTCCCAATTCCGAATGTATAATATCCGGCATCTTTCAGCATCTGTGGCATTTCATATTTGTATTCGGGCGATACTTCTCCATATCCCAGCAGGCCGTGATGCCAGGGCGACAGGCCTGTCAGCAGACCTGCGCGAGCGGGGGTGCTACTGGGGCAGGAGGAATAGCCATTCATGAACAGGGTTCCTTCGCTGGCTAGGGCATCCATGTGAGGAGAGATGACTGTTTTGTTTCCCATGCATCCCATGGCGTCGCCACGTTGCTGGTCGGTCATAATCAGTATGATATGGGGTTGTTTTTGCGCATATGCAAAAGAGGTACATAGACCAACTGTGACGGCTAAAGTGTATTTCAAATGGTTTTGTATGTTTTTCATCATATTTTAGGTTGCAAAGATACGAAGAATTCGTGAGATTCAGGCAGATTTTGGCGGAATATAGTAAGTGGTTGGAGACTAAAGGAACTGTTTATTTTCCTTGTTGGATAGCAAATTCCTTGCAAAAAATTGTCTGCCATACAATAAATCTCTGTAACTTTAGCCTCTGAGAACATAGTAGTAATCGTTTAAATGTTATACTGGACACTATAAATGAAAAACTTTTGTTGCTATATCCTTAGTATTCAGAAGAATAATTTAAATATTCATATCAAACATATGTTAAATAGTGGGTGTCTTGACTTCTGAACAGTGTCTAGATGAATCTGGCAGATGTGTAAGGGACTCCCGAATGAAGTATCGAACAAGGATAAAGTCTGTTTGCCGCTGGGAGTGGAATGCGTCATGAACAAGATAAATTGGCAAAGAATTAGTAATTAATAACGAATGAATATGAAACGTACAAAGTGTTTGGCTGTGGCTCTATGCATAGGGAGCCTGTCGCCTGTCATGGGCCAGACAGCCTTAAAAAGTCTTACGGTGGATAATCTGTCGGCATGGCAGCGCATTAGCGCACAGGCAGTTTCGGATAATGGTAAGTGGGTGGCGTGCAAAATGGAACCTTGGGAAGGGGATGCGATTGTAAGTCTTTATGATGCAAGTGGTAAGGAACTTGCATCATTCCCGCAGGCAGATCGCTTTCTTTTCTCTTCTTCTTCCGATTATTTGGTGGTATCGCAGAAGCCGGCATGGGCCACGGTGGACTCCTTGAAACTCAAGAAGACAAAGAAAGAGAAAATGCCGATGGATAAATTGATTGTCTACTCTCTTTCGGGCCATAGGGAACAGATTGATTCATTAAAGACATTCAAACTGGCAGAGGCAGTAAACTGGGTGGCCTATCAGAAAGGGAGGAAGGATTCCACTCTCTATGTTCGGCCGCTGGACGCAGCCCATGGTAGCCTCAGCGAGCTACCTGCCGTGAAACAGTTCGGATTTGCAAAGAAAAGCGGAATGCTGTATTACGTCACTACTGGAAACAAGACCGATCAAAAGCCCGGTCTGTATATTCTGCATGCCGAAACAGGCGCAAAGACATTAATAAAGGAAGGTGATGGAGTCTTCAAACAGGTAACTTTCGATGAGAGCGGCGAGAATCTAGCTTTCTTGTATTGCGAGCAGAAAGACTCCTGTTACAAGGCAATGAGCCTGTGGTTGTCACAAAAAGGAGCACCTGCAACATCAGTTGTCGCCCGTGGCCATCGCGCCTTCCCTCAAGGATGGGTCATCAGCGAATATGCGCAGTTACATTTCTCGAAAACTGCCAGCCGGTTGTTCTTTGCCACCTCACCCGAACCCCGGCAGAAAGACACACTGCAATTGGCCGAGAACCGTCCCAACGTGCAGGTGTGGAGTTGGAACGAGCCGGTGCAATATACTGTGCAGGAATACAACAAGGCGAAGGACTTGAAAAAAAATTATCAGGCAGTATATAATTTGAGCGATGGCTACATCTGCCAGCTGGCGGACGAAGAATTGCCTCATGTTCAGCTGGCCGATGAAGGTGATGCCCCGCTGGCGCTACTCTTCACTTCACAACCTTATTCACTCCCGTCCATGTGGGAGGGAAGGACACGCAGCGACTACTATATCATATCTTTGGAAAACGGCCGCCGCACCCTGCTTGCTTCGGCCGACTATGGCCGTTACCGTCTCTCGCCACAGGGCAAGTATGCCTATTGGTATGCCGAGACAGATAGTTGCTGGTACACCCTTTCGCTAGCCGATGGAAAGAAAGCGAGGCTGACCACTCCGGCTACTTTCCCGGCATGGGATGAAGACAATGACGTCCCCGACTATCCGCGCGCTCACGGAGCGGCAGGATGGACGGAAGGTGACGAATACATCTTGCTATACGATCGCTATGACATCTGGCGATTTCGTCCTGATGCGGCCGAAGCACCAGTCAATCTGACGTTGGAAGGCCGTCGGAATCGTGTGTCCTATCGCCTGTTGAAACTAGACGAGGAAGAGCGTTTTATCGACCTGCGTAAGCCACAGCTACTGAAAGGTGTTAACGAGATAACCAAGGGAGACGGATATTATCGAGCATGTCTTTCGGCTACCGCCGCTCCCCAAGTATTGATGGCAGGAAACTATATGCTGCGTAGCATCCGTAAAGCAAAGAATGCGAACAATGTGATCTATACGATGGAGACCTTCGAGCAGTATCCCGACGTATATTATTCCACACTCGATTTTAAGAAACCGGTCCGTCTTACTCACGGCATAGATCAGCAGGAAGGCTATCGGTGGGGAACGGCCGAACTGGTATCGTGGACCTCGCTGGATGGGTGCAAACTGGAGGGAGTGCTCTACAAGCCAGCCGATTTCGATCCAAGCAAGAAATATCCGTTGATAGTGAACTTTTACGAACGAAACTCTGAAACGCTGTATAACTACCGGATGCCCGAGCCTCATCGTTCTACCGTGGATTATCATCTTTACAACAGCAACGGATACCTTGTCTTTAATCCCGACATCCGCTATGTAGACGGCTATCCGGGCCAAAGTTGTTATAACTGTGTGATGCCAGGGATTGCCATGCTGATAGGCCGGGGATACGTGGACGAAAAGGCTATTGGTGCGCAGGGACACAGTTGGGGTGGTTATCAGGTGGCCTATCTAGCCACGCGCACCGACCTGTTTGCCGCCATCGAGTCGGGTGCTCCGGTGGTCAACATGTTCAGTGCCTACGGCGGCATCCGTTGGGGGTCGGGTTTGGCTCGCTCGTTCCAATACGAACATACCCAAAGCCGTTTGGCTGGCACTCCCTGGAGTACTCCGCAACGCTATTTTGAGAATTCAGCATTGTTCACGATGGACAAGGTGCGTACTCCGATTCTGATTATGCATAATGATTCCGATGGTCATGTGCCTTGGTATCAAGGAATAGAATATTTTGTGGCCATGAAGCGCTTGGGTAAGCCATGCTGGATGCTGAATTATACTGGTGAGCCGCATTGGCCGACGAAGACTGCCAATAAGGTGGATTTTCAGAAGCGCATGTTCCAGTTCTTTAATCATTACTTAAAGCGGGAGTCGATGCCGGCATGGATGGCCGAAGGACTTCCAGCTGTAGATCAGCCCTACGAATTGGGTTATTGAGCAGGGAGATATACGAGGCTGTAGTTGCATTCATAGAGCCGGAAACGAAGCTTCCCGTCCATACCTTGCGAACAGGTTGGACGGGAAGCGCTTTTTAAGTAGGGATATTCAGTAAATGTCCCCTAAAAATTAAAATAGCACATGAAGTTGCCCC
>CAMWGU010000059.1 GCA_947173895.1 uncultured Bacteroides sp.
CCTGTTCGCCGTACAAGCTTAGCTTGTTCGTTGCACGAGCTTGGCTTGTTCACTGCACAGACCTGCATGTGTACCGCAACACATTCCGTCTTGTCGTAAAACACGTACGTATGTGTGGGCTTGTACATACGTACGTGTAGGCCTACACATACGTATGTATAGCCTCACACGTACGTACGTGCAGCCTCACACATATGTACGTACAGAGGACATCTCCCCCTCATCAGGTTGCTTTTTCCCCGTCTCCCTTCATTCTTTCATTTTTACATGAAGTTGCTATCAATCAGTTGGTTAAAAATGACAGCACCTCCCTTCATCCTCCTTTCAGTCATGTTGCCCCCGTCCCTTCACATCTGCCTTCAGCGATTTTCGCCATGCTGCTTTCATGTGCCAATGAAGGGAGGCTGAAAGGAGGGTGAAAGGACCGTACGGAGTGTCCTTTCACCCTCGGAACCCCCATCAACAGGGCATTTCGGCGGATAATGAAAGGAGGAAGGGAAAAGTAGAATCACATCAATAGTGTGGCCTGTGTGAAGGGGCAATCAGGCAAAAAAGTGCTTTTCGGACAATGCCGGACCGGAAGACGATGGTAATGCGTCGGTTCCGGTAGGTAAAGGCTTTTAACCAAGAAGCAAAAAGACTTGGGAATACAGATGCCACCGGTTGCGATGTCCCTATGATCATATCGGACTGATGTAATATTGCCCACCGGAAATATCCGTTGACCCAATTATATCCTGTCGTCATGTTCAACCTTAAACGATCGTATACGTATCTCTAAGCCTTTTCTGCTTTACTGCTAAGGCATTTCTGCCTGCCACATAGTATCTCCCAAGCGCTTGGAGTTAACTCCAAAGGTTTTGGGAGATAGATTCAGCCGCATGAAATGGGTTAGGCATTAGGAGGAAGGGCCTTACGCAATGGGGCGCGATGACTTGCCCTTTTTCCGAAAACGTGCGCAACGGTTCATCGCGTATCGATGCCACAAAGTGCATCATACTCCGTCAAAGGCCTTTCAGCTTGTGGCGGTAGACAAGGTAGGAGGTCAGGAAATAAATGCCTGTTTGTATCCATAGCGCCCGATGTTCGGACAGCACGTCGGCCAGTGTGGCGCCCATGGTGTTGATGCGCACAAAACCGTTGATGCCGAAAGTGGAAGGGAATATGTATGACACTATTTTCCAGAATTCGGGTATGGCGGATCCGGGCCATGAGATGCCGGAGATGAACAATAACGGCACGGAGGTGAACACGTAAATCATCATGCAGGCTTCCCGTTGATGGATGAAGACGGAGCAGGTCATGGCAAAGAAGATGCACGCCAGCAGGTAGGGGAGCATGAATGCGGCCAGTGTGCCGGCTTGGGATATTTGTACCAGACTGAATATCCGGGGGACAAGGCAAATCATGTATGTGGCCATGACGGCATAAATCATGAAATAGGCCAGCGACTTGCCTAGCACGACATGTGGGATGATGCCTTGGTAGTGGCTGCCTGTGGGGATGAGGCCATGCGAAAGGTTGTGCTCGCGGGCGGTTCCGGCCAAAAGGCCTGTGCCCAGCAGCAGGGTTTGCTGTATGATCAGCATCAGTACGGCGGGTATCAGGAAGCTGGCAAAGCCGTTCTGTGGGTTGAAGAGGGAGACGTCCTCGTAGTCGATGGGGGCGGTACTTACTTCGTCCTGCCGGTCGGTGGTGTTGCCCGATCGTTCTATTTTTATCTGTTTGTTCATCGTTAGCGAGGCGTTGGTATTGGCGGTCAGCATGGCTTTGTAGTACAGCATGCCACTCATGTCGCAATAAAGAGTGACGCGGGTTTGGATTCCTTTGGCTATGTCGCGGCTGAAACTTTCGGGCACGTAGATAATGCCATATACCTTGCCGCTTGCCATCAGTGATTTGGCTTCTTCCAGGTCGCTGCAATAGGATACGATGTCTAGATCGGCACTTGCATCTACCAGCCTGAGGTATTCGCGGCTGAGGCTGGAGCGGTTGTTGTCTACCACGGCGGCGGGCACTTCGTGCACCGTCTCGTTGGTATATATAAAGGTGTAAAGGAGCGGGTATCCCAGCGGAACCAGGATGAAGAAGATGAGTACGCCTTGATCCTTTACAACGTTTTTCAGTTCTTGCCACCAGATGTATAGAAGGCTTTTCATGCCTTGCGGGACGTTATCGTAGAATGCTTGTTTTTTCATAACCGCTTCTTGATTTAGGGAATATATGCATAGTGTAACAATATGGTGCGCAGCCTTTTCAGCACAAGGAAAGGCAGCAGGAGGAACAGCATTAGTGCCACGATGGAATGCCAAGCGTAGGCCGGCGGGTGTCCGTTGAGTGCCAAGTTGACGTAGATTAGGAAGTAATGGCGCAGTGGAAACAGGTTGGCCAGGGCTTGCAGGGCGGGATGCATGGCCATGACCGGAAAGCTCATGCCCGATATGGAGAAGGAGATGACGCCCCATAGCGAGGCGGTGCTCAGTGCCAACCGGATGGTGGTGAACAGTCCGAACAGGAAAATGCCGAACGCCTGCGAGGATAACACCAGCAACAGGCCGGCAAACAGCATGGGCAGGATGCCGCTGTTGCAGGGATAGTGCAGGAAGCCATACAGGTAGGCGTTGTAGAAAGTGGCCATGGCCGAGAACACCACGGTTTGTGGAAGCAGTTTTCCTGTCAGGGCTACGGTGACGGACCGGCCTGCCAGATCCAGCCATTCTTGTTGGGTGTGGGTCTTCATTTCGCTGCCAATGGTATAGATGGTGGTCATGAAGATGAGCAGCATCAAGATGCCCGGCAGGATGGTGTTGCTCAGATAGACCGAGTAATTGAGCCACGGATTGTTCAGAATGTGGGTGTCGATGACTATGGGTTGTAGGAATGCCATGGCCTGGTCTTCGGTGGCTCCTTTGGCATAGAGGGTGGCTCGGCCGATGGCTCCTCCTGCCAGTTCGGACATGGTGCGCTGGTCTTTGTAGAGCAGTGAACCTGCCACCAGATAGGAGTAGTTGATGTAGAAGGACACTTTGGGCTGTCGGCTTGCCAATGCCTGTTCGGTGGTGCCTTGGGGGATGTAGTAGAACGCATAGATTTGTCCTTGTTGCATGGCCTTGCGTGCATCGGCAAAACTGGGGTAATGGGCCACGATGCGGGTTTGCTGGAAGGCATCCAGATTGCGTATGATGCTGCGTGTGGTAGAGGTGTTGTCCAGATCGACCACCCCTGCCGGCATGTCCGTAGGGAGGCCGTTCCACATCAGTGTGGTGAAAAAGAAGTAACAGAACAAAGGCGCTATGATCATGCAAAACAGATAAAGCGGCCTTGTGGCGATGCGGAATACTTCGCGTCGGGCTATACGGGCTATGCGGTGAAGGACTGTAGGGTTCATTCTTTATTATTTCTCGATGATGGCACTCATTCCGGGACGTAATCCGTCCGCTTTCTCTACGGGGACAGCCTTGACTTCGAAGGTTTTCAGGTCGAACTGTCCTGTGGTCTTGGTAGCTTTCCAGGCAGCATAGGTGCCCAGGTCTTTCATGTAAGTGACTTTGAGTCTTATTTGTTTGTCAAAGGCGGGGATGAATGCGCTGATTTCGTTTCCTACGGCAAAGTCTTTCAGAAGGTCTTCGCGCACGTTGAATGTCACCCACAGGTCGTCCATCCGGGCTACGTTCATGATGGGTGCTCCGGTGCCTACCAGTTCGCCCGTTTTAGGAAATATTTCGGTCACTTCGCCATCGGCCGCGGCTGTCAGTATGGTCTCGTTCATGTAGGAGGATACTTCGGCTACGGCGCCTTTGGCCCGCTCCACTTGTGCGGCTGCGGCTGCTTTGTCTTCACGCTGCGCGCCGTTTTTCGCCATTTCGTATTGCGAGTGTGCGGCTTTTTCGGTGGCGGTCATAGCGTCTAATTGTGCTTTGGCCTCGTCGCGTTTTTGTGCGGACATCACGCCTTGTTCATAGAGCCTGTTCACGCGGTTGTATGATTTTTCGGCTATTTCCATTCCGGCTTTGGCTTTCTGCCACATTTCGTAGGCGGCTTGCAGTTGTTCCTGTCGGGTGCCCCGTTGGGCTTTTTCGCTTAGAGCCTGTGCGGCTTGTTCGGCAGCCTGTGCCTGAGAGAGTTTAGCTTTTACATCGGGAGCTTCGAGGATGACCAGCGTATCGCCTGCCTTCACTTTGTCTCCCTCTTTGACGCGGAATTCCAGAATGCGTCCGGGCACTTTGCTGGAGACGCGGTATTCGTCAGCTTCCGCCTGTCCTTGTATGATTTCGGGGCCTTTGCCTAAGGTGAGGAAACCTATCAGCGACACGATGACAACGATTGTTGTCAATGAGATGAATGCCAGCAAAATATTGCTGTGTTGTGATCTTTCTGCCATAATATCTATTTTGTTTTTGTTTATCACTTTAATAGTCCGGTGGCTTTGCGTAAATATACTTCGGCCAGCTTTACATCAATTTGTGCATCTATCTTGTCTGATTGTGCCGACAGCCAGGCGGTCTGTGCTTCCAGCACATTGCTGGTGGGGATTATTCCTTCGGTGAATCCCAGTTTGGCATAGCGCAGGTTCTCTTCTGCTTTCTCCATGTTTTTCCCTGCCATGCTCAGCCGCTTGGCGGCTTCGTTCACTTTATAGTTTGCCTGGGTTACTTGCAGTTCCACTTTCTCTTTTACGTCGGCCAGTTGATAGCGGGCGATGTTTGCTTCCGCTTTGGCCGCTTTCACCTTGTACATGCCTTCTCCCCAGTTCCAGATGGGGATTTGCAGCATGGCTCCCACTGCCCACATTCCCCGGAATTTACGTTCGAATCCGTTCACTAGCGAGGGGTTGGTCACCATGTAGTTGGCAGTCAGTGCTACGGTCGGAAGGAATTCGGCACGGGCGATGTTTACTTTCTGATCGTAAATCTTGCTTGCCAGATCCAGGCTTCGGAGTTCTTCGCGGTGGGCCAGTGCGGTGGCCACATTGCTCGTTGTTCCGGTGTCGGGCATGGAGAGATCTTCCATGTCTTCGTCTTTCAAGGTGATGTCTTTGTCAAGGGGTAATCCGCACAGTTGGCAAAGTACCATTTTGGACAGGCTAAGCCCGTTTTCTACTTGAGTCAGGGTCATTTCCGCTTCATTGACTTTGACTTTCACGCTGAGCCCGTCTGCTTTGGTGGCCACTCCTTCGGTTATCATCTTTTCTACGTCGCTGTCCAGCTGGCGTACCAGTTGCAAGAAGCTTTCCGCCAGTTTCTTTTTGTTGGCCAACGAGATGACTTGCCAGTAGGCTTTGTCTGTGCTCAATATGAGTTCTTGCATGCCTGTGGCATGTTGGGATTCGGCCAGCTTTTCGGCATATCGGGTGATTTTGTTGTAGGCTACAATTTTTCCGCCCATAAAAATGGGCTGGGTAAGGGTGATGGCTCCCGCATACATGTTGCGAGTGTCGGTGTGCAGTGCGTCCACCAGTCCTTGTCCCACTCCGTTCAGAGCATTTCCTATTCCGGGAATGAGTGGTGCGAGCGGTTCCAGCAGTTGTCCCATGGCAGGGTTGGCGGCTATCAGTTGCCGGAAGGTTTCTTGTATGGAGCCTTGTGCGGCAGTCCCGATGTGGCCGATTGTGTTTTTCTGGTCTTCGCTTAGCAGGGATATTTCTTTTTCCGTGCGCATATAGGTTCCCATGGCCGCTATTTTGGGCAGGAAATGGGTAAAGGCTGCTTTCTGGTCGTAATGTGCCTTGCTGATTTTTTCAGCTGAGATACGCAGTTCCTTATTGTTGGATAGTGCCATGGCACGACAACTATCCAGACTGAGAGGACTTTGGGCACTTGTTTCTAAATAGCTACCTATTAACAGGATAAAACCGAATATTGTTTTCATTACTCTGTTGTTGCTTTATGTGATTATAGTTGCTTATGCAACGGTGCAAATATAGAATTAAATAATGAAACAATAACAATAGTAGGACAAAAAAGTTGAGATTGCTCCGGTATTTTCATTAAAAGAAGCGTAAGCGCATCAATCCGACTCCTTCCCCCAAGATGCATACGTATGTATAAAAAGCTAAGGTTGGAAGTTTTTGTGTGGGGTGGTGTCTTAATGAAAGAACCTTGCCGCGCTCTGTATTCAGAGTGTCCGGCAAGGTTCTTTTCGTATTTCTTCTTCTTCGTGTTGGGCTTATTTCATGCTGAATGCCTGTTGTCCTATCATGGTACCGTCGGCAAAGATGTATACATGATAAGTTCCGGCTGGCAGATATTCTTCTACATCCCAATATACGGTCACGTTTTGTTCTTCGCCCGTATATTCTATATATTTCTTGATAGAGTAAGCCAATTCCCGGTTTTCGTATGCAAATGTATTTGAAGCGCTCTTTGTCAGAATGTCATTGTCCGGTTTGGCGATACGTATATATAAGGTACGTTCTCCTGTTTTGGCGGTGATGTTCTTGACAATGGTAAACGAGATGGCGATTTTCTTTACGTCCTTTACCTTTTTGGCAGATTTGCCTCGTTTGTTTCTGGGATCAATGCTGATTCCGGTAGCATCCAGCTGTGCTGCCAGTGTCACTTTTTCGTTCAGTGTCTTTTTTTCTTGTGACAGGCTGCTGATTTGCCGGGTGGCTTGCGTGTATTTTTGTTTTACTTCTTGGTTTTCTTCGGTCAGTGCCTGATTGAGTTTGTTCAATGAGTCTATCTGTATAACATAGGTACGCAAAACGGCACGTACGGTCTTCAGTTCTTTTTTTAATCGCATGATTTCGGCAGCGTTACTGGTTTTTACTTGTCTCAGTTCTTCCAGTAACCGCTGTGTTTTCAGTTTTTCGCTTTCCAGTTTCTCGCGCAGGGAGTCATTGTTTATTTGTATTTGTAGTTCGTCGTATTGGGTAGCGAAGGTGGTGTATTCGTTTTCCATTTCCAGTTTTTCTACTGCGAAAAGTTCGCTCATCTCTTTATTTTCTTTCGCCTGATGAAAAGCATAAAAAGAAACTCCGCCGATGATGACAATCAGCAGAATAATGACAATGATCAGTTTTTTGCTATTATCCATAGTGTTATATTGATTTTGGGACAAAAGTACAATATTTTATGTATACTTCACGAAAAAATATTATGGAAATTTTTCTTTAATTCGGAATATCATTGTAACTTTGCGGTGCTTTTAAAAAGCCGATTTTATTATCAACTTTAAACAAAATATAGAGATTATGTCAAAAGTAACCGTAGTAGGCGCAGGTAACGTAGGTGCTACATGTGCAAATGTTCTTGCTTTTAACGAAGTGGCAGACGAGGTAGTGATGCTGGACGTTAAAGAGGGTGTATCAGAAGGTAAGGCAATGGATATGATGCAGACAGCTCAATTGTTGGGCTTCGACACTAACATTGTAGGTTGCACTAACGATTATGAAAAAACGGCTAACTCTGACGTTGTAGTGATCACTTCAGGTATTCCTCGTAAGCCGGGTATGACTCGTGAGGAACTGATCGGTGTGAATGCAGGCATCGTCAAGTCAGTGGCTCAGAATATATTGAAATATTCTCCTAATGCGATCATTGTGGTTATTTCTAATCCGATGGATACGATGACTTATTTGTCATTGAAGGCGTTAGGCTTGCCGAAGAACAGAATTATTGGTATGGGCGGAGCTTTGGATAGCTCACGTTTTAAATATTTCCTGTCTCAAGCTTTGGGTTGCAACGCTAACGAAGTAGAGGGTATGGTTATTGGTGGTCATGGCGATACTACTATGATTCCTTTGACTCGCTTGGCTACTTACAAGGGCGTGCCTGTGTCTAATTTCTTGTCTGAAGAAAAGTTGCAGGAAGTAGCTGCTGCTACTATGGTAGGTGGTGCTACTTTGACTAAGTTATTAGGTACTTCTGCATGGTATGCTCCGGGTGCAGCTGGTGCATTTGTAGTTGAATCTATTTTGCATAATCAGGGCAAGATGATTCCTTGTTCAGTTTATCTGGAAGGTGAATATGGTGAATCAGATATTTGCTGTGGCGTGCCTGTTATTTTGGGTAAGAACGGTATTGAAAAGATCGTTGAATTGCCTTTGAATGAAGAAGAAAAAGCTAAATTTGCTGCAAGTGCTGCTGCTGTTCGTAAGACCAACGCTGCTTTGCAGGAAGTGGGTGCTCTTTAATAGAAACGTAATTTATAATATAAAAAAAGTCGCTTTCTCTCCATGCAGGGGAAGCGGCTTTTTTATTGTCTTGAAGAGGACAGCTGTTTAAGGTATTTCTGTCACATAAGTGGCGGGATATTTCGCTCCTCCGTCTTTCCATTGTGTGAAAGTCATTTCGGGATAAAGGGTGGGAGCGGTGTGGTCTATCCATTGGTTCAAAAGTTGGTAGACGGGAGTGCCGTTTGAATCTTCGAAAGAGCTTGTATATAAAATATTTCCTGAGAGTTGGTTCGCTGTATTTTTTCCAATAAGTGGAATGTTTGATATGCTATAATAGCAATTGTGCGAAAAATGGGAGTTCTCGGCCCATCCGGCTAATAGTCCTTTGGTTGCAATGACATCTATGTTGTAAACATAGCAGTTGTCAATGTGGGCCGTTCCTGAAGCCTTTCCGCATATTCCGCCGTTATAACTTTCTTTGTTTTTTATGGTATTGTTAGTGGAATAGCAGTTGATAATCATTCCTCCTTCGTTCGATCCAACTATTCCACCAGCAGGATTTGCATTAATAGGTTTGTTTGAACATTGAATAGATATATTTTCAGAATAGCAGTTGGTTATTTCTCCTGTTGAAGCTCCGGCTATTCCTCCTGTTGGAGCGAATTGGTTAGATTTAGTTGCTTCAGACGTGATTTTGCAGTCTTTGACAGAACAATTCTGTATCTTCCCGCGGTTGCGACCGGCTAAAATGCCTATACCTTGTGAGCCACTTCCACTGTTTGATGCGATGCTTATATTGCTGGATTCCACATATAGATTTCTCACTATGCCTGTTTTACTAATAGCTCCAAATACACCTGATCCGCCATATTCGGTTAAGATCGGTATATGGTAAAGGGTGTGTCCCTGTCCGTCAAAAGTGTCAGAGAAATAATAGTCAGTTCGTGTTTGTCCTATTTGTTCTAAATCTGTACAATCCACTCCTGTAAAATCGATGTCGTTTAGCAGATAATAGGTGGTCACGCCGTTTATGGTTTCTCCAAAATTTTCCAAGGTCTTGCCCTTGTATGATGTCGGTGTGTTGCTATTAATTAATTTACTGAACGCAATCCATTCTTCGGCTGTTGTGATTCCCGGAATTTTTTCGGCCGGCTTTTCTGACACTTTTATATTGTAGGTGTATTCTTTGTTGGAAGCAAAGATTCTTGGCTCCAATTGTGTGGTGTACGTTTTATCGGCTGCCTGAATTTTTATGCTGATGGACATATTTTCGGTTGGAGGGATAATAAACGAATAATTGCCGGAAGGAGAAGTTTGTGCGATGAAATCGGTATGGGGAGTCTGGCTGTCGAAAGTAATGTTGGCAATCGGGTCGATCTTGGACACAACGAAGGGATATGTGATCTCTATTCTTTGGAATTTGTCTTGTAATTCTCCATTCAGACGGAGGCTCAGGCGAGAAAACAAATGCTTGAAGTTTAGATTGATGGGCGATTCGGCAGGATATTTTTTTCGGACGTATAGTACATCTTCCAATGTTCCGTTTCGGTAAAGATCTTCTTTGGTATATGCCAAATTTGGATAAACGGGATGGAGCACCGTGATTTGTGTACTATCTTCATTGCCGTTCCAGTTGAGTGTCTTTTCCGCTTCCCATTGGCCGTCGGTATAGGTCAGTATGATGTTATTTGCCTGAAGGCATCCCGATGCATTCAGCAGAACTTGACTGCCGAAGGTGAAGGCAGAAGAACTTTCGGTAGAAGTTCCTCTGCATGCGTTGCCTATAATGATAGCTTCATGGTCTGTATGGAGAATAAGATTGTCGGTGCAGCTTTGCAACGTCAGGATCGACAATCCTATTGCTATGAAATCATATTTCATGTAAATGATTCGTATATTTGCTGAATGTTTGAATATTATGGTTCGGGTATGGTGAATTCCCTATCGGCAAAAAGTTCCATCAAACCGGATATCTGTTTAAGGCGTAAAAGTTCATCGGCATCCATCCCGATGTTTTTCTTTATCCATTCATCGCTCATTCCGGCTTTAGTCAGTTCGGCCACGATGTCCACCATCAGTTCGATGCTATGAGTACCGCGGGCACGGTTATGTCGGATCGTACTTGCCATTCTGTTTGAAATGTCTTTCTCAATCACTACTATGGGTAGTAACCCTTTTTCCCGTTCGAACACGCGTTTGGATGTTTTCAGTATACAATAACGATGGTATCCGTCTACTAATTCGTATATGTCTTCATCGGGAATATAATAACATACGCAAGGCATGGTATAGCCGTCCTCCCAAATACTCAGTTCCAGTAATTTCATTTCTGGAGCAGCTACATGGTTGGGATTATAGCTGTTAGCGCGTACTTTTCCTACCGGAACTTTGCGCACGTGATATACTGGGCTTTCAAATTCTTCTTTCATCGGATAATATTTTTATATTTCTGCATCACTTTGTCTCTTCTCAATTTTTCTTTTTTGGTGAGGGCAAATCCCATGTATTTACATACATGGTCATTTTTCAGAATACAAATACACATTCGTTTGTATGTCGGAATTTCTTTGAACTCCGGAATGTCTATGTCGTCCAGATACTCCATTTGAACAGGAAGCTTATCTGTCTTGTAGTTGCTTTTTTTCTGTACATAGAATTTTATGCCCAAGTCGGCCAGTTTGTGGATGGTTGATAGATTCAGGCATCCGCCTCTGTATCTCCAAAATTCTTGGCTGACTCTTAATTTTTCCAGATAACACTGTTTGGTTTCTTCGGGTAAAGTGTCCAGTAAGAAATACATGTATTCTTTCCACGTATAACCTTTTGGCAGTTTGATATTTTGCCATCCCATGGCACGGGTGCCGCCATAGATACCGGTGAAATTCACTCCGTTTACACGTCCTAGCATTCTTCCCCAAGTGTTGGGATCGATGACTTTATATAGTTTCAAGGTTTCTTGTGCCGTGCTAAGGAAGGGGCTGGCCACACGCTGTCTGTCCAAAGGGACTCCGGCTTTGTAGTATAGTTCATACATTTGGTTGAATGGCCATTTGAATCGTGCATAGGCTGTCCATATATCTTCAGTAGTCCAGTCGTAGATGGGGTAAACATTGTATAAATCATATCCTAGTCTGCGAGTCCACTTCAGGTTGTGATAGCTGTTTAGACGGTTGTTTCCATGAATGGCTCTCCATCGGTCCAGGCTTTCTTGCGTGCGGATACCTACTAGGCAGCAGGTGCGTACAGCATCTTTTTTCTGATGATACCATGATGCGAATTCAGTTTGGAACGTATAGTCCCACATGTCTTCTTTATAGAATGGAAAATCTTTTTGGGTGTAACACTCCTTAGGCATTGGTCTGACCCAATGGGCGTGCATGCTTTCTTCCCAAGGGCGCCAGTAGGTTTGATACATGGAGGCACAGGTTATCACTTTAAAAGGAACGCATATATGGTAGATATCTAGGATGTCCCGATTTTCTCTGAATGTTTCTTCCACATATTCGGTGGTCATCTGATATTGTGCTTCGTAATCCATGTGGTATACGCCGATTTTTCTGTTCAGATTATGTTCTCTAATGTATTGGATACACAAATTGAGCAGAACTCCGCTATCTTTTCCTCCTGAAAAAGATACATAGATATTATCAAACTCGTCAAATAAGAATTTGAGTCGTTTTTGGGTGAGCTGATATACATTTTCTCCTTTGGGAATTTGATTATTCATGTTGTTTTGTATCGTAAATCATTTTAATGTATTTGGTCCATCGACGTTCGGTTTGAAAGCCGTAACTGGAAAAAATCGCCTCATGCTTGCTTTGTACAACGGCAGATAAATTCTTTTTTGTGACAATGGCTTCCAGTAGTGTTGCCAGTACTTCTTGGTTGTCATTATGAACATAATAATTGTTAATGACGTAACTGTTGTTCTTCTGTTCTACAGGAATAAAACCGATTACTTCATTATTCTCCATTCCAATGTACCACTGGAATCGTTCAGTTGTTTTAAAAGGATAATTGTTGTTAGCCTTTAAGACCTTAGGATTCATAGCCAATGGACCAATTAGATGGAATAATTGAGTGTCAAGGCCATTAAGTTTTATTATATCCATATATCTGATTTTTTGAAATGACAAAGTTAATAATAATCTCTATAATAAACGAATAAAACAGGATAAATGGTATTTGAGTGGATTTATAAAAAACGCTACCATACCTTCACAGGCGGGCAGCGCAAGCTACAATACAAAATACAAATACAACTAAACGAGATATTATTTAAGCTAAATACTTTTTATACAATTCCTTGGGCCATCATGGCATGAGCCACTTTCATGAATCCTGCAATGTTGGCTCCTTTCACATAGTTGATGTATCCATCGGGTTCGGTTCCATATTTTACGCATTGCTCGTGTATGCCGTACATAATCTGATGCAATTTGTCATCTACTTCTTGTGCACTCCAACTCATGTGCATTGCATTTTGGCTCATTTCCAAACCTGAGGTGGCTACACCTCCGGCATTGACAGCTTTGCCTGGTGCATACATGATTTTGTTTTCAATGAATGCATCAATAGCTTCAGGAGTACAACCCATGTTGGAGATTTCTCCAATGCAAAGAACTGAATTTTTTATCAAATTACAAGCGTCTTCGCCATTTAATTCGTTCTGAGTTGCGCAAGGAAGTGCAATATCTACTTTTACTTCCCATGGACGACGTCCGGCAACGAATGTGGAATTTGGATATTTTTCGGCGTATGGAGCTACGATGTCATTGCCCGATGCACGCAGTTCCAGCATGTAATCAATTTTGTCGCCGCTGATACCGTCCGGATCGTAGATGTATCCGTCTGGACCCGAGATGGTGACTACTTTTGCTCCTAGTTCCGTTGCTTTGGTCACAGCACCCCAAGCTACATTGCCGAAGCCAGATACTGCAACAGTTTTACCTTTAATATCGATATTTTTTGTCTTCAGCATCTGATTGACAAAATAAAGACCTCCAAATCCGGTTGCTTCAGGACGAATCAGTGAACCGCCGAATTCCAATCCTTTACCTGTGAAAGTTCCGGTAAATTCACGGGTCAGTTTCTTGTACATTCCGAACATATAGCCTACTTCGCGGCCACCCACACCGATATCACCGGCCGGAACATCCATGTCGGGACCTACATGACGCCATAATTCAAGCATGAATGCCTGACAGAAGCGCATCACTTCAGCATTGCTCTTGCCACGGGGAGAGAAATCGGATCCTCCTTTGCCACCGCCCATGGGCAGTGTGGTCAGTGCATTTTTGAAAGTCTGTTCAAATCCCAAGAATTTTAGAATGGAAAGGTTGACAGAAGCATGGAAACGGATACCACCTTTGTACGGACCTATGGCATTGTTGAACTGAACACGGTAACCCAAGTTTACCTGCACTTTCCCTTTGTCGTCTACCCAGGGTACTTTAAATGTGAAGATACGATCAGGTTCAACTAATCTTTCAATCAGGGATGCTTTTTCAAATTCCGGATGTTGATTGTATATGTCTTCAATGGAAAGCAGGACTTCTTTAACAGCCTGCAAGTACTCTGATTCACCAGGGTGTTTTGCCTCCAAAGAGGTCATAATTTGATTAATGTCCATAATTTAAGTATGTCTTTAAGGTTTTGACAAAATGAAAATATTTCAGTTGCAAAGGTATGTTTTTTAATGAACTGGCAAAATGTTTTTTGTCGAAATTTTAGTTCGGACACGATAAAAAGTAATATTGTTTATTATTATCTTTTTGCCCAAAAGTTCTTTTTTGTGGCAAATAAGTTGCATAAAACAATATTATTAACGTATTTTGCTATTACATTATCTATGTAATTCTAATAACCATGTTCAGTAAGTTAAAATTAAATCAGCTGTATTTCAAGGATACTTCGTTTGTGAACCTTATGACCAAACGAATTTTTAATGTCTTGTTGGTGGCGAATCCGTATGATGCGTTCATGCTTGAAGACGATGGTCGCATAGACGAGAAGATTTTTAATGAATACATGAATCTCAGTCTGCGTTATCCGCCGCGTTTTACACAGGTTTCTACCGAGGAGGCTGCTTGGAAGCAGTTGGAGAATACAACCTTCGATCTGGTGATTTGCATGCCTGGATCTGATAATAGTGATACATTCGATATAGCGCGTAGCATAAAGGAACACTATCCTCACATTCCACTGGTGGTGCTGACCCCGTTCTCGCATGGCATAACAGCGCGCATGGAACATGAGGATTTAAGCATCTTTGAATATGTATTCTGCTGGTTGGGAAATACCGATTTGCTGGTGTCTATCATTAAGTTAATAGAGGACAAGATGAATCTGGAACATGATGTCAAGGAAGTAGGGGTGCAGATGATTCTGCTGGTTGAGGATTCCATTCGGTTCTACTCTTCTGTGCTTCCCAATCTGTATAAATTCGTGTTGAAGCAAAGCCAGGAGTTTGCCACAGAGGCCCTGAATGCCCATCAGCGCACATTGCGTATGCGGGGGCGTCCTAAGATTGTGCTGGCGCGTACCTACGAAGAAGCTATGGAACTGTATGACAGGTATCAGAATAATGTATTGGGAGTAATTACGGACGCCCGTTATCCACGTGGCGGGATGGTAGACCCTATGGCAGGCATCAAGTTGCTGGCTGAAATTCGTTTGCGCGATCCGTTTGTACCTCTCATATTGCAGTCGGCCGAAATAAATAATAAAGTATATGCTTCGCGTTATAGTGCCAGTTTTGTGGATAAGAATTCTAAAAAGATGAATATAGATTTGCGAGAGATTGTATCCGATGATTTTGGTTTCGGAGATTTTATATTCCGCAATCCCGACACATTGGAGGAGGTGGCCCGTGTTCACAATCTGAAAGAATTGCAGAATGTGATTTTTGCCATTCCCAAAGAATCTCTTCTGTATCATATCAGCCGCAACCATGTGTCGCGTTGGCTCTATTCGCGCGCCATGTTTCCACCGGCCGAGTTCTTGAAGCAGATCACTTGGGATTCTTTACAGGATATTGATGCTCATCGTCGCATTATTTTTGAGTCTATCGTAAAATACCGCAAGATGAAGAATCAAGGAGTGGTGGCAGTGTTCCAGCGCGACCGTTTCGACCGTTATTCTAATTTTGCTCGCATTGGCGAAGGGTCATTGGGAGGCAAGGGGCGTGGTTTGGCGTTTATAGACAATATGGTAAAACGTCATGTCGAATTCGATGAGTTTGAAAACGCGACGGTGGCCATTCCTAAGACGGTGGTATTGTGTACTGATATTTTTGACGAATTTATGGATACTAACTGCCTGTATCAGGTGGCATTGAGTGATACGGATGATGATACCATATTGAAGGCTTTTTTGCGTGCTAAACTGCCTGATCGCCTGGTAGAAGATTTTTTTGCTTTCTTTGATGTGGTGAAGTCACCTATAGCCATCCGTTCGTCCAGTTTGTTGGAGGATTCTCATTATCAGCCTTTTGCTGGCATCTATTCCACTTATATGATTCCTTATTTAGATGATAAATATGAGATGCTCCGCATGTTGAGCGATGCTATAAAAGGAGTGTATGCATCTGTATTTTTCAAGGACAGCAAGGCCTATATGCAGGCAACCAGTAATGTGATAGACCAAGAGAAGATGGCTGTCATTCTGCAACAAGTGGTTGGTACGCAATATGGCGATCGTTTTTATCCTTCCATTTCGGGTGTGGCGCGTTCGCTCAATTATTATCCCATAGGGGATGAGAAAGCAGAAGAGGGCACCGTGAGTCTGGCATTGGGGTTGGGCAAGTACATTGTCGATGGCGGATTGACTTTACGAGTGTGTCCCTATCATCCTAATCAAGTGTTGCAGAC
Source organism: uncultured Bacteroides sp. (assembly GCA_947173895.1). Classification (GTDB taxonomy): domain Bacteria; phylum Bacteroidota; class Bacteroidia; order Bacteroidales; family Bacteroidaceae; genus Phocaeicola. Next base: position 15,991 of record CAMWGU010000059.1, read on the forward strand.
CAGCGAAATGGAGATTGCATTGCGCGAGACTCAAACGCAGTTTTATGCACTCGATTTAAAGAATATGGGGCACAATTTTTCTTTAGACGATGGTTTCAATTTGTTGAAATTACCTGTAAAGGAGGCCGATAACGATGGCTCTTTGGCATTTATCGCTTCCACATACGATCCATACGATATGGTTATCCGTGATGGAATTTATCCGGGAGGAAGGAAAGTGATTACATTTGCCAATATCTTGCAGCATGATGTGTTTCCGCTGGCACGTATCTTACAGTTGGCACAAGAATACGGACAGAGTGAAATGCGGCGTCCCGTTGAAATAGAGTTTGCCGTGACTTTGAATCCGCAGAAAAAAGAGGGGACGTTTTATTTATTGCAGATCCGACCTATGGTGGATGTCAAAGCCAATTTGGAAGAAGATTTGAACCTGATCAAGGATGATGAGGTGTTATTGCGAAGCAACAATTCGCTGGGGCACGGCATTATGGAAGATATTCAGGATGTGGTTTATGTGAAGACGGACGGTTATACGGCGTCCAATAATCCGACCATCGCATACGAGATAGAGAAACTGAACCGTAAATTCCTGGATGAAGGGAAACATTATATATTGGTGGGGCCGGGACGCTGGGGAAGCAGTGATCCCTGGTTAGGGGTGCCTGTGAAGTGGCCTCATATTTCGGCTGCGCGCATTATTGTTGAGGCAGGACTGACCAATTATAGGGTAGATCCCAGCCAAGGCACTCATTTCTTTCAGAATCTGACTTCTTTTGGTGTGGGGTATTTCACGATCAATGCTTATATTCAGGATGGGGTGTACACTCAGGAAGTGCTGGATGCCCAGCCTGCTGTTGAGGAAACCCGGTTTATACGTCACGTGAAGTTTGATAAACCATTGATAGTGAAGATGGATGGAAAAAAGAAACTGGGAGTGGTGATGTTGCCGCAATAATGTTCTAAATTACATAAAATATGTTCTAATTTTCAATAACTGAAAGACTATATTTAACTTTTTACGTATATTTGCACGATTTTTTTGAGTATAAATTAAATGAATTAAACAATGAAAAAGAATTTATTTTATTACTTGTTTGCTGTGATTTGTTCAGTGACTTTGTTCGCTTCATGTAGCGATGACGATGAAAATACGGGATTGGTAATTGATCAGGTGGTAGGTACTTTTACCGGTAATTTGGAAGTGTTGAACCAAACAATACCCAATACTTCTATTTCTGTCACCAAGGTAGATGCCAATACGGTGAAAGTGGAACTAAAGGATTTTACATTTGCAAACATGCCAATTGGTGATATTAGTGCAGACTGTAAAGCAACTTTGGATAAAGACGGTGATGGTTTTGAGTTGAATGGTACCACAACTTTGACAGTAGTAGCCTTGGGTAACATTGAACTTCCCATTGTTATCACCGGTGAGGTGGATGCCAAAGAATTGGATATTGATATCAATATTACCAATGTACCGATGCTTAACGCCTTGAAGGTGGAGTTTGAAGGTACTAAATAACAAAAATAACGAATATAGAGAGGGAAGGTAGGAGCTTGTATGAAAATTCCTATCTTTTATTAATAGTATATTTATAGTATAATTGAATAGATAAGAATGATGAAAAAGAATTTATTTTATTATTTGTTTGCTGTGATCTGTTCGGTGACTTTATTCGCTTCATGTAGTGATGACGATGATAAAATTGTGTGCCCGATAGATGGAACAGTATTTACCGACCAAAGTGGTTTGCAATTGACTTATAGTGGTGCTCCTATGTTTGGGAAAGTAGTGCAATTTGAACCTCAAGGTGACAAGGCGGTATTAACATTGTCCGGTGTTACATTGAATAATGAGGATTTGCAAAGGGCAGATATGCCTATTCCGGCTATTGCTACAGCAGGGGTTGTTCCAGGCGAACAGACTACTATCTTAAATGTGGATTTGGTGATAGAGGGTGACAATGTTTCTTTTGAAGGAACGGATGAAAAAGATGGACGTGTCCTTCGCTATAAGGGTACTGCTACCAAGAGCGGTATGCAGCTGGATTTGAATGTTACTTTGCCAGAAAATGAATTGGCTGGTACTTCTTGGAATTTGGCGCCGACTGCATTTATGGGAACATCTCCTGTTCATATTGTTTGGAATGCGGACGAATTTCCTTTTAATGGTAGTACATGGGATATTGACAGTGCTTTGAAACTCACACTGGGCATGGCTCCGATTAAGGACCAAATGACGATTCCTCAGTTGTTGTTTGGAATATTAAATAAGGTTACTTTCTTGGCTGACGGAAACATTCAAGCTGAGTATAAGGACAACTGGAGTGATGAAGACTGGAAGACTTCTCCTTTGAATTTGGCTACATATACGGTCAAAAATGGTAAACTATATGTGTATCTGAATGCTGTTCAGATTGCTGCTGTGGCTGACAAGTCCCGTGCTATGGATATGAGTTTTATTTCTGGATTGGTGAATTATATGATGCCTATGTTGGCAGAAGGGATACCTTTGTCTTATTCAACTGACGAACAAGGCCAGTTTGTTGTTTATTTGGATAAAGAGGTTTTATTGCCTTTGTTAAAGCAGGTTGCTCCTTTGTTTGAGGATGAAGCGACTGTTAATGGGTTGGTTGAGCTGCTTAAAGCGAATGCTGCTGAAATGGCAGGATTGGTTGATGCTTTCTTGAAACCTGTTTTGGTGGCTTTCCCCAATATTATAGCTACTACAACCGATATTCAAATAGGTCTTACCCTGTTGCCTACAGAATAAATATAGAGAGAAGAACGCAATAATAAAAGCCGGATCCTAGGTTATTCAGGATCCGGCTTTTATTATTGCTGTGAGTGAGGTCAGAATGCATATCCAAATCCCACGTTCAAGTAGATGGCATACATGTCGAAAGTAATTGTCTTGAAATCTTTATTGAATATATCATTCAGTCCCCAGTTGAGGTCGGCATGCACTTTCAGGTGCTTGAAAGCCTTCCAGTCAATACCCGCCTGGACGCCCCATTGGAACTTGCGCAAGTCGCTGGAGAAATCATATGTGGCGATAGCACCATTGTTGAAATTGATTTTGTCTCCTGTTGGATTATTCTCACGCAAATAGCCTTCATATACGTGCCCGTTGAAATTTCCGTCCATTAGGTAAGAGAAATACGGGCCGGCTTTCAATATGGTGCGTGTACTGAGTTGGTAGGCCATCAGTACGGGAATCGTGATGTAAGAATTTTGTACCTTGGTTCGCACTCCTCCTGTCCAGTTTCCTTTCAGGCGATTTCCGTCATAGCCGATAATTTCCATATTATAATTCTTCACTGTTGCTTTGGTACACATGCCTTTATTCTCCAAACGCACTCCAGTGACGATTCCCCATTTTTTTTCAGCTCCCAACCACTTGGTCATGTTTCCTTCGATGGTGATGGACAGGGTTGGGTTGTATCCATCTATGCTGCGTATCTCTACGGGAAAAGGCAATGGGGAGGTTCCTCCCAAATTGATTCCTGCTTTTATTTCGTATTCCCATCCGTGTAGTGCCGCGTTGATGATGGTCTTGTTTCTATTTTCCTGTGCTTGTAGGCCGATGCCTATCAGAATCATAATCAGGGTGAATGTGTATTTTTTCATGTCTGTTCTTATCTAAGTGGTTGTTTACATATCAGTTCCAAATCGTCAATCATTAGGGTACTTCCGGGAGCACCTTTAAATTTATCACCTTCCTTGCTGGCCGATAAAATAATGCTAATGTTGTATTCTCCGTTTGCTAACTTGGTCGGATCTACTGTCTTATGATAGCGTTCATAGTCGAACGTCAGTTCAAAGCGTGTCCATTCGTCTGCTTCATGTGCATCGTCAATGACGGCTACGGCCACCATGTTTTCGTGTTCGTAGTTGTTTGTCGCGATATGTCCGTCCAACATTTGTTGATTAGGAGTCTTTTCATAAAATAGGGCATAAATATTGAAAGTATCTTTTTTCTTGGTATATGTCCCGTTTTCATAAAATTCCGGTCCGGCCTTGTACTTATAATAACCTACCAGTTTCAATGGCTCACGGTAGAAGGTGGTACCAAATCGGGTTGCTGACAGCGCGTCGCTCATAGCACTGCCAATGTCGAAGGAGCCTATGAACAGGTTGCCTGCTGCGATGGGCATACCCACCATAGCTCCCAGACTTCCGGTCTTTCGAGTAATCAACTGCACACAGTTGCCTGTGCGGCCTTCTTTGCTGATTCCGGTGGGAAAATCGTTTGGGGTGAATCCTTGTCCGGTCAGTGCGAATCCTTGGTTGCCGCTAGACCATGTCAGTGTGGAGTAGCCAGAGGCAGCTTCATACAATACGTAATATTCGTTTTTGTTATAGGGTACCGTTTGGACGTTTTCAAAATTATATACGGTCGGGATACTTTGGGTAGACGGATAGTGGATTTGAATGGCATAAGTGCGATGCCATTGTTTATCCTCCGAGGTGACAGTGTAGCGTACCGGTGAAATGAAATTTTGTACGCTTCCGCTTGGCGGATCGATGGTGGCACCTTTTGTCAGTTCAAATATGGGAGCGAGTTGGCTCAGGTCGGTGCCGTTATTCACTTCTATGTGGATGGGATAAGCATTTATGCTTTTGTCGTAAGGACGGTTATAGTCAATGCTTGTGCCTGTCAGGATTTCAGCGGGGAGGATACAACTCAAAATATCCGCTTCCGCATTGGGCGCTTCATCCTTGATGCATGAGGTGCAAAGGAGCAGTGTTGTCGCAGTGCAAGTCAGTAAGTTCTTTATCTTCATGAGTTTGTTGTTTAATAGGTTTCTTTGTATAATAGAGAACAAAAATACTGATTTTCTGTGAAAATATCCGTTTTAGAGGTGTTAAAAAGTATCGCTCTTCAACTTTTTCTTTATAATAGGTTATGCGCTCTGTCGGAATCATAAAAACAATGACATCCTCTCTCTCATTGCATATTCATAGTTGACAGAAATGTACGTATAATGTCTTTACTATTTCGTTTTCTGTGTTTATAAGCGTATCTTTCGGCCGTTCCATTGTATAAGTGGCGAGGTTTTTGTTTCCATTAAGATGAAATAGGGTGATCTCTGCTCTTGCGTTTAAGGTTTCCGGTAAGAGAAATTTGTTTTTCCTTTCCTCCTTTCATTAGTTGCCGAAACGCCCTGTTTATGGGCATTCCGG